>JBDRHL010000056.1:0-38287 GCA_043816955.1 Planctomycetota bacterium
GTTGCCATCAGCTTGCTCTGGTAATACGCTCGTCCCGCCAGGTTACAGCGGTAAAGAAATGTAAGCCCTGTTCCTTCAAGCATTGAAAAGAGCCATTCAAAATACTCTTCATCAATAAGTTTGTGGTGATATCGCGGCGGATCACTTGGGTCAAAAGTGTAAAACATTTCAAATTCATGGGACATTATTTACCCTTTCTTGAAGTAATCTGAGTTAATTACAGCATTTTCCATTGCCTTCAAATTTTCTATTGGAGTTCCGGGAGAAACACCTCCGCCAGCAGAAATTATAATCGGTGATATTTTATCAAAATCATCAAGAAGCTTTAGTGTTTCCTGTTTAACCTGTTCGGCAGAACCACTAACAAGTGTGTTCAGTGGTGCAATGTTGCCCATCAGGACAATATCTTTGCCCAGTGCTTGTCTGACCTTTACAGGATCGAACGTATGGCTAAAGTTGAAAACATTCATTCCCGTTTGCGCCAGTCCCGCGAGCATCGATTTGTTAGGCGCGTCATTGTGATAAATGGTCAATAAATCAGAGAAATTATCAAATATACGTCTCAGGCAGGGCAGTGCCATTTTTTCAGACGTCAATGGGTCAAGCAGGCCTACTATATCATCAAGTACAAGAATAGCTTTGGCATCAGGCATTCTGTTAAGCTGAGCTTTAAGCCAGTTTATACACATATCAGTGGTTTTCTCCAGGAGTTTTTGAGTTTGATCCGGTACACACTGAGTGGCCATTAAAAACTCCGTTGTTCCCATCAAGTGCGATGCCGTTGCCAAGGGCCCTCTTGCCGCAGCTATTTGAGGCTTTATTGGTAATACATCGTAATATTGTTCATAGTTTTTAAGTATCAAAGGCATAAGGCCGTCTGTTTCAGGGTTGGGTATTTCGGCATCTACAAGATATGCAAGTCCCCCCGGATGATGGTGGACAGATGGTGGGCTTGTTTTATTCCATTGTATTCTAATTCCCCAGCCGCTTGGCTCAGCAGCCATGCCAAATTCAAACCAGCACCCTGGAATAAAAGCGGTGTTGGGGAGGTCATTGACAGCGTTTTCATACGCCTGACAAAACTTTTCAATATTAAAGAAAAAGCCGATACTATCCGTACCTGTATACCCCGGCAGCCACGGTGAATCTATTATTAAGGCCGTGGTGGTTTTGTCCTTTTCTTTCCCGGCGGCAACCTGCAGAAAAGATTTGAATATATCTGTGTAAGTTTCCATAGTCAATGTATTCTAAATCCCATCAATATCTAAATATATAATCAAGTTTCAAGTCCGCGAAGAGATTGAGTATTCGCAGTTTTTAACCCAATCAGGATCAATCCAAAACAGGATGCACGTTGTGTGCTTTTGAACTGTGCCACCGAAAAGGCTCGGCTGGACGCACCTTATTGTAATATTTAGCAAGAACTGCAAGGTCTTTTTTATTGCGATTACAAGCTCTAAGTATCAATTCGCCATCCCAACCTTTCTGAACTTGTTCGAGCAGATTGCGCACTATCGCCTTATTTTCCGGAACCTCTGCTCTATCGTAAATTTCTTCGGGATTTTCTTCAAGGTTGTAAAGCAATGGCTTGTGGCCGTGATACTTGACAAGTTTCCAGGGGCCTTTTCGAATCATTCTGCCGGGTGGTATATCGCCTTTGTCACTGATTTCTGCAATTGCTTCGTTTGGCCATGACGAACGAGAAGGTTCATCAAAAAGAACAGATCTCATTGAATTGCCGATGGCGTTGGGCAGTTGCTCTCCACCGGCAATATCTATCAAGGTTGGCCCAATGTCCAGAAGGCTTATTATTTCAGGAATTCTTGTGTTTGACGGTAGTCGTTCAGGCCAGGAAATGATCAGTGGCACACGCACCGAGGCCTCCAGGAAACTCCACTTCCACCATAGTTTCCTGTCTCCCAGCATTTCTCCGTGATCCGAAACGTATATTACTACGGTATTTTGGGTCTGCCCTGAACTTTCGAGGGCTTCTAAAACCTCGCCGCATAGACGGTCCATATGTGTAACCATTCCATAATAGGCCGTCCGTGCCCGCAAAATTTCTTTGTCTGTGAGCGAATCCGGATCAAAACCGTGCGCCTTTTTGGTGTAATCCTGTAGCACCGGCGGCAGATTCTCAAAGTAGCCTTTTGGTGTTTCCGGCATTGTAATTTTGCCTTTGTAATATTCGTAGTCTTCTCCTCGGCAGATAAAGGGATGATGCGGCAGGAAAAATCCCACTGTCAGGAAGAAAGGACGTCTGCCGTTGTACCGGCGTAAATACTCACAGCCAGCCTTTGCAACGTCCTCATCGAAGGCTAAAAAGGTTGTGTCGCCTGGGCCTGCCACCTCGATAGCAATTCGTTTGGAATTGATGGTTGTCCTTGGAATCGGACCAGATTCCCATTTTGGGCTGTCATGGGCAGAACCGTAAAGTGCACCGCAAATTCGCTTCTCAAAACCATGGCTTTGATCCGGCCCGACAAAGTGCATTCGCCCGGAGATTACTGTTTCGTAGCCGGCGGCGCCTAAAGAATGAACAAACGTGGGAATATGTGAGGACAGAAAACAATTGTTCGACCAAACGCGGATATCGCTGCAATGCTGCGATGTAAGAAACGCCATCCGCGAGGGTACACAAACCGGCGATGCGCAATAAGCATGGTCAAAAAACATTCCACTTAGGGCAAGCCTGTCAAGGTTAGGTGTTTGAATTATTCTGTTACCTGCCGAACCCAGAACACAGGGGCTGTGCTGATCCGACATAATCAGAATGATATTCGGCTGATTTGTGTTGGCCATAATTATTTCCTTCAAAAACAGACTACATCACATCGACGTCGAGCGTTCCTTTGGTTTTTGCGGCATCATCGATTTTGCCTGGTTCTTTGACGCCTGGGGCCGGCAAAACCTCGAAGCTGTCCCGCGCATCGTTGATTTTGAGACGGATACCCCAAACAATGGTTCTTTGCTGTTTGTGCGTGGCATCGTAGTAAACCACGAACACAGAGCCATCTTTCATTAAACAGCCGCCCGGATAACCATAAGCGTCAGGGTCCAGCAAATACGGCTTGCCGTCGGCTTCGTTATGCCAGGTAAGCCCTTCATCCGTACTCCAGGACACTGCTAATACCCCATGACCGGTAAAATAACAGACTAGGGTACCGTCATCAAGCACAATTAGTCGAGGCGATTTGACTTTGTCGGTTGTCCTGTTGGGGTCCGCATCATCCCAGGCAGGTTTGTGTGAGTACTCCCACGTTCGACCCTGATCCTGCGAATAGAAGATTGCTCCGTCCGGACGGGTAAGAAGAATAATTTTGCCCGAAGGCAATAGGGCAATGGCTGGTTCATCTATATTTTTCCCGTCACTACGTTCAATCGTGGAAATACATTCCCAGGTTTGGCCTTTATCGATGCTTTTATGAATAGCGCCGAATAACTGTTTTGATGCACTGCTCATGCAATAGGTAGCATACAGCAACGAGCCGTCCGGCAATTGAATAGAATTGCAAAAGCCGCGTTCGTAAAAATCGTACGGGCAATCGAACCAGACAGATTCGCTCCAGGTTTTGCCGTTGTCTGTCGAACATATAATGCCGGTTCTGGTATTTAGCTTCATATGTCCGGCAGGTGCTTTGTCATAGCCGTACCAGGAAGCCTGGTTGTTTACAAATATCAGCACAGTGCCGTCATTGAGAACATTCAGCCCCTGCGGCCCAACATCAGTAGGCTGGACGAGAATATCAAAAGGCTTTGACCATGTCAATCCGTCATCGGACGAACGCATGCCCATTATTCTTCCACCGTTAGGTGCTTTGTGGTTGGAACGAAAGCCGTTGGCAATATATTTATTCACATCCTCCTGTGGAATATCCCACGGAGTTGCCAGCGACATATGCCAGTAACCGGCATGAAAAACAAGCAGTAAATCCCCGTCAGCCAGGCGTTTTATATCCTGACCAAGACCCACTTTGCCGCCAAAACCTTCAAAATCCGGAGGATTAAAATCCCAAGCAACAATTTTTTGACGACATTGCAAATGTTTTTCCATTTTTTACCCTTTTTTCTTTAATAATTCATCAATTTGTTTCATCTGCTTTTGTGTAAAGGGCCCAAATTCCATTGCGGCTGCGTTCTCTTCTACCTGTTCTACGGTTTTGAAGCCGGGAATAGGTATCGTCTTTTTGCTCAGGGCCCAAAGCCAGCATAATGCTCCCTGAGCGCAACTGCGGCCGTTGCTGGTTATTATATCCCGAATGGCAGATAATTGCCTGAGCATTTCTGCCGGTCTGCCATTTTTGAAATCCCAACTGGATCTAAGGTCATCGGCAGGCAAAGCACTGTTTTCGGTAAATTTGCCTGTCAAAATACCTTTGGCAAGCGGGCTGCAATTGATACTTGCAAGATTGAATTCTTCGCACACACCAAGCGTTTTAAGATTGCCGCCGAAGATATTCAGACTCTGTTGAATAGCGGCGCAATACCGGCCTTTGGCAAAGATTTTCGCTTGCCCCGGGTTGTCCGTGCTCCAGCCGTAACAGCGTATTTTACCCTCGGCAACCAATTCTTCCATGGTGTCCCGCACTTCAAGCGTATTCTCGTCTGTGTCCAGATGGAATTGATACAAGTCTATATAATCGCTGTTAAGCCGTTTCAAGCTTGCCTCGCAGGCTTGGTGAATATACTTGCCACTTGCGTTCCATTCCAGAGCCTGCTTGCTATGTTCGTCAAACATCTTGCCGAATTTAGTGGCGATAACCACCTTGTCACGTTGGCCGCTGATTGCCCGGCCAAGGATGCGCTCGCTGTGTCCACAGCCATAAATGTCGGCTGTATCGAATAAAGTAACGCCAATGTCGATTGCGTGCTTGATTGCACGAACAGACTCTGCATCATCGATTTTGCCCCAGCCGACCGGTCGGCCCTGTTTCCAGGCCGGTCCGCCTATCGCCCAGCAGCCCAGACCCAATGCGCTGACCTCAATTCCACTGCGTCCTAATCGGCGTGCCTGCATCTTTAAATCGCCTTTTGTTGCATATTCAAAATGTGCCTATTGTATTTTGCTTCCGATCAGACGGCCTATCTCTCTTCGCAGGCTATGATATTCTTTGCCGTCTACGTCGAAATACTCAAACTTAAGAATCTTAACGTTGCTTTCCTCGATGAGATTATCCATTTTTTGCAGGAGTGTTTCGCCCGGCGTAAAGCCCTGAGCGTCAACCTTCATCTTCGGAATATACTCTGAAAGTATCCTGAGGTATTCATAATCTTCCACCGACTCACGCAGAGCCTGCATTCTCAGGGAACTTACGAAAAGGTTTTGCGAAGCATCTTTCGGCAGCGGCTCCCATTCGGGCCAGGGATAAACCCATGTGCCGAGACTGCCCCACAGGCCTACACTCTTGATAAAATCGTAAGTTTCATAGCCGGCGTTAGCAGCCACATAGTAGTAGTGGTTTCCATCCACCAGGCTGTCCGGGATTCTGCATATTTGCCAGTTAACGTAAGCATTAACGCCTTCAAACCACGACTTGGCGCCAAGTATTCTGGTAAACGACAGAGGAGAGGTAACTACGCCGCCGCGATTATAAGTTCCCCACCACTGGCTGCCGTTTTTCCTCAGGCGTGCAAGATGTTCGGCGCTGATATTGCCTCCGAACGCGTCTGTCAGGTCCATATAACTGGCCCAGCGGTATGACGCGTTGGACAAAACAAACGATTTCAATTTGGGATGGGCCTTCTTGATGGTTTCAGCCTTTTTGCGGGCGGCCTGGCGAACCTCGGGCGATTTGTCCTCGTCCACAAGATAGATATACGCATTGTCGAGCCAGCCTTTTTTCTCCAGGTGCTCTGCGATGCCCCGGCAGTAAGCCTGATACATCCTTAACCCCTCTTCGGTATCAAGCCTGGCTTTGTGTTCGTGGACGGCTTCTTCCCAGTATGCGCTCCATGCTCGTTTCAAATCGCGACTCCAATCCCAGACACTACCCGGATTTTCCCAGCCGCCAGCAAATTTGCCACCGAAGAACAGATATGCCTGTCCCCAGTTCTCAAGCATGATTTTAGCGTTTTTATCAAGCCGGGTAAAATCGAACTCGGCCTGGCCCGTCTCGGGATCATAGTGCCACGGCACAGCATACGGGCTTTTGTCGTGATGATAATAGAACGGCGTAGCGTAATGCTCTGCCAGAAGCTGCGCAAGGGCCATTACCCCTACACCGTTTGAGATGTCGCGATAGTAATTCGTCTGGCCAGGTTCAGGCTCTTTATAACCCAAAGTCGGCTTCATACACATATCGCCGCCGAGCACAGGCGTAAAATGTTTTTGCCTGGGAAGCGTAAAGTCAAAGACCTCAAGTGTTATCGGTATTTCAATCTTTGTCCCGTCAGTGCTGGTGGCAATAACGCTGCCCCAATATTCGCCAGCAGCGGTGTTTTCGTCGACTGTAACAGTCACCCATGCGGTTTCAAAACCACCAGCTGCAATATCACGTTGCCGCCATGGAACTAACGGATCATAATACCATCCTGCGCGAGAACCTTCTTGCGTGGGCAGGCTGACATAAATCTTTTCTATAAAATCAAATTGAAAGTTACTGCTGTCAATATTCGCCTTTCCATCTCTTCTTACAAGCTCGCTTGCGGTAAGTTTAACCGCTTTGAGCGGTTTTACCCCGCCTATCGCCAGTTGGAAGGATTCCCGTTCATTACTCGCCGATGCGATTTTAATCCAGTCGGCACCGTATTTAGGTGTATCGCCGGGATTAATTCTGCCGGCATTACACTCCCACCACATTGCCGAACCTACGACAAATGTACCGACGGCCTCGGCATTGCGGCCATTGCCCTCATCTACATGTACCGTTAGTTTCCATACGCCGTCGACTGTATCGACCGGTAAAACAAAATCTTTTACCATCCAATGAAAGCTGCGGTCCTTATCAGGGGTTAAAGGTAATTCGATCTGTGTCATTTCGTCCGGCGAGACCAGTTCGGCAGTTACGTTTTCACCGGCAAAAGCACAAATATCGGCGTTTAACCTCTTACCTTTGACAGAACATTCAACATCGGCACGATTTTGTATTTGGCCGATCTGACAATCCAGTTTATACTGATACCTACTCGGCATAGCAAGGGCAAGCGAAAGTTCTGACGGTAGTGATTTTTTAGGTGATCTAGTTTCCGGAGCAAAATAAATGAAATATGTTTTGGTAGTATTAGCCGGACAGCTGGCCAGAAAAACTATCTCATCCTCAGCAGAGGGCCTGCTGAACTTATCGCTGTCGAGCAGCATCCACGGCGTTTGATGTTTTACCGTCCCGCCATCGACGACCTCAAAATTTTCTGAAAAAAGTTTGTCATAACTGACCGCATTGAGTATATCGCACAATTTGAGGCTGACAAGATAACGCTCGGCAGCAGTTCCCATTACTTCGCTGACTGTAATTGGAATTCGGCTTTGCCATTTTGAATCTGCTGCTGACACGGGCCATTTCAAGTCCGTTACGGCTTCTTTGACTTTTGAGCGGTCGGCATCAAGCTCTGCCGGCCATGCCGCTTTCGTTCCCTGCGGAACCATCGAAACGTCATCAACAGCCACGGTACCACCCTTAACACGGATAAAAAGTCCTAACTCCGGCTTGGCGTCTTTCGGAAAAGCATACATAAACAGGTACTGCTTCCATTTATCGGTTACCAGCGCCCTGCCTTTGCCCGGCTCGACCAGAAGTTGAGCACTTTCACACCCTTCAGTTCGTGCCCACAGGCTGATGTCGTATGTTTTGCCCGGCTCAAGTATCAATCCACCCAAAGCATCGAGTTTGATACCTTCGCCGTCGGTTGAGGACAAACTCACATAGCGAAGCCCACGATGTGCCCGTGTCGGATCGGTTATAAGCTGGCCGTTGTCCTGCCGATGATATATGCGGTAAGACCATTTGTCCGGCATCGTGGAAAGGCCGACCCTTGGCATCTCGAAACTGCCGTTGCTGATGAGATTTGGGTTGCTAATTACTTTTGGTTTTTCTTCTGGTTTGTCCTGCAACGCCAAAACTTCAGGCAAGTCCGGCTTGGTATAAACTTTCACATTGTCAATTTCAGCATCAAGGTATATATAAAAGCCAATATTCCGGTGTTTTGGCCCCACAAGCGGCCGATCTGCCTGATGACTGAACACATTCTCGCCATCAACGGTCAGGCTTAAATCCAGCCCATCTCTTTGGCAAACAATATGGTGCATTTTGCCGGGAACAATCGTTTTGGCCACCTGCTTTACACGTTTTCCCTTAACCAGAAGTCTGGTACAGGTGTTATTGTCAGTGCCGAAGCCGAAAAAGTAGCCGCTTTCGTAGCCGGCTTCATTTATACCGAGCATTGCTGTAATATCACACGGATTGCTGGAAACCGCATCGAATTCAACGCGCTGTGAACCTTCGAATTCTTTGGCGCATAACAAACTGCCGTGGCTGCACACGAGCCGAGAGTTTTTAATGCTCCACGTGCCGTCCAGTACTTTCCAATTCGCGCCTAACTCATTTCTTTCATTGAAGTCATCGGCAAACCTTAATTCCCAGCCTCTATGATTTGTCTCCGTGGCTTCGGTGCATGACGATAATAAAATGAGCATCACATATAGACACACAAAGGCCCATGCGTACCGCTTGTTGGGTTGGTGTGTGACATCGTTTCGTCCGATAAAACCCGCCTTTTTTTGTTGTGCTGAAATGTGCATTTTTTCCCTTTCAAGAAATGTTCCGATAGTTTGTGTTCACGACAATTTTTCGGAAAAGCCATCGGCTGAACCGAGAATAAATTAGGTAAAACAGTTATTACAACAAAAAAATATATTACGATTTATTCAGTTTTTGTCAACTTTATTTTAAAAGTGTTGGGGAGTTTGAGCTCGTCGAGCATGTATTGGCTTTTGTTTACCGCTTTATTAACAATAGGTTGTGTACGAGAATCACTTTTGGGCTAAAAAGTGTAAAAACAAGACTTATGTCAGCTTAAAAAGATTTGTCGAAAAAAACGTAAAAATTCCGACAAATCTGTTGACATCTTTACTGAAACCGTTTATTATGAGATCATTGAAGCTAAGCAAAATCGAGGTAATGAGGTAATGGAGGTAATGATAGATGGCAAAGAGTGATACAACGCTTGAAGACATCGCCAATGTAGTAGGAGTTTCAACCTCCAGCGTGTGGAAGGCGATAAACAACAGACCTGATGTGTCCTCGGTAACCCGTAAGCGCATTTTAGCCCTTGCTGAAAAAATGAAATACGCACCCAGGCAATCGCAGTATGTTCTCACAACAGGCACAGCAACAGCCTTAAAACGCGTTGGCATAGTCTGCTTTGAGCAGGACCGTCACATGCTTGCGAATCAAGCATACCAACGACTCCTTCAGAGTATCGAGCAACATCTCGGTCGGATTCACGCTGACATGGTGGTGGAATTTGCCGGTTCTTCTCTGCCTCGCTGCTACGTTACCCGGCGGGTTGACGGACTAATAGTTACCCGGCGACCGACGAGTCAGCAGTTGCAGGATTTAACAGACATGCCGTTTGTTGTCTGCCCTAATGTTCCTGACGGATATTACAATTGCAACTGTGTTGCACAGGATAATTACGGTGGCGGAATAATGGTAACATGCTACATGGCAAACAAAGGGCACCGCCGAATACTCTTTGCTTCTCACGAATCGCATGTCACGGCATTTAAAGGGCGGTTGGCCGGGTACTGCCAGGTAATGAGGAGTGAGGGACTGCGTGAAGTTGTTATTACTGATACACGTCCTATCGCAGAGTGCGGCGAGACGCTTGCCAAAAAGATTGCTTCTGAAATTGAATTGTCCGGTATTACAGCTATTTTTGCGTCAAGTGACCATTGTGCCGAGTGTCTGATAGAGGATCTTGCGGCTCTTGGTTTCAATGTGCCGGAAGATATCAGCATTACCGGATGGGACAACTCGCCAACGGAAACATGGCGAGGGCCGAAGATAACATCCGTCGACGGCAATTGGCAGCAGGCAGGCAAGGAAGCAGTGCGTTTGCTTGCCCGGCTGTGTGGTGAGAATGGCGATAAGGATGAGCCGATTCGCATTCTGACTACTCCAAAACTTATAGAGGGCGAAACAGTTGCGCCGCCGAAGAATCACGACGGCAAAAAAACGTATGGGGCAAACTAAATAAATTATTTTCAGGAAGGAGGACAAAAAATGGGTTTGAAATCAAAAGTTATCTTACTGTTGGTCTCTGTGGCTTTGTTGGGTTGTGCGGGCGTTTCAAAAGCCGACTGGCTGGACCCTAATGATCCGAACACATTCTTCATCTTTGATGTGGAGTCGAATTACACCGGCTGGTGGGACAACACTTACACTGAGCCTACACATTTGAGTACGGGCGGAAATCCTGACGGCCACTTTGAAATCAGCTATGACGCGACATACAACACCCCCTGGCTGATACCGTATGACAGCGCCCAGGGTGGTACAAGCGGCCATCTTGTCGGGGACCTGTTCCGGCGAGGCGACAGGTTGCACTTCACTGTTGACGTAAAAACCAAAAGCGGCAGCCACACTACCCAAACTGTCAGGTACGAGTTGACAGGAGATAGCAGCCTGGGCAAATGGTGCTACTACTGGAGCGGCGAATGGGACAGCACCGACGGCTGGATTACCCTCGAAGCGCCTCTGGATGTAAACTGGACAGATGCTCAGGCAAAACTGGCCGGCTGGCTCAATGCAGGCACCTCAAGTTTTGTCGACACGGCCTCAGCAACGGACAAATACTGCACGGTACGCATTCACAGCTACACCCCGGCAGGAGCAGGCTACACCGCAGGTATCGACAACTGGGGCTATTACGCGGTAACACCGGAAGATGAGCCAAACGGTGGTGTAATCGCACAATTTGAGACCGAAGACATGGGTTACTGGCAAAATTGGCGTGACGGCAGTCACGATCCATGTGGACCAGTACATGTAGCAAGTGGCGGCAACCCGGGCGGATATTTCGAAAGCAACACCGGCGTTTCGCCATACTTCTATCCTTACGACAGCACGTATGGAAAAACCTATTTTTCCGGTGATCTTTCCAGATATGGCGACCGGCTCAATTTCACCGTCGACGTGAAAATACTGGACCCCGACAGGGTTGTGGAAAACTTCTACTTCCAGCAGTGCAGCCATTGGTCCGATGGCTGGTACTACGTCTGGAGCGGTCCTTTCGACAGCACAGACGGCTGGATAACCCTGACTGCACCGATGGATGCAAACTGGACGGATGAAGAAGCCTGGCTCAATGGCTGGTGGAACAGTGCCTACGACTCCTTTAATACTGTAATGACTGATGCTGATGGACTTTATAATGGTAACAGTTGCCTTTTAGGCGCCCGCCCGATACTTTCCGGCGAGTCTTTCCAGTTCGCAATGGACAACTACGGTTATTATCAGGTAGACAGGCCGGCGCCGGTCGAACGGCACGGATTCGTATTCGACTTCGGACATTACGACGACAGTAAGTACTGGCAGGCAAATGGAGGTGTTTCGCCGAACCGCCTTGGAGTCAGTACCAACAACAAAATATATTACGGTTACGGCGGCAATTCGGCAGGATGCTTTGAATTGAGCGCTGACCCGTGTTCACAGATTTGGCTATGTCCGTTTGACTCCAAATGGGCAGGCAATAACCCCGGAGATAAGGAAGACCCGAAAAAGAAATTTGTAGGCGATGTGTTCGTAAAAAACGGCTACGACCGGCTCAACTACACCGTTGATGTGGAAGTCCAGAGTGCCGGCGTTTCAGTTATTGCCTATGAATTAACCTACGTAGGAGACTACACAGTCGATGGCAATGGACTTAGCCAGGGTAACTGGCGTTATTACTGGTATGGACCGTTTGACAAAGATGACGGCTGGATAACCCTGACTGCACCTATGGACGCCGCCTGGTCGGATATGCAGGCTGAGCAGCACGGCTGGGAACAGCGAGGCACCGATTCGTTCGTGGATACTATTCGCAACACCACCAAGTATGTAACGATAAGCACCGAGGTATATACGCCCGAAACGAGCGGTATTACTTTAAGAATCGACAACTGGGGTTATATCAGCAGCGAATGCGGAGATATAAACCATCTGTATCCACAAGGCGATTGTGATGAAGACTGCCATGTTGATTTACTTGACTTCAGTAACATCGCTGAGGGCTGGATCAGTGCTGAGGATATAGATGAGTTGAAAACACTGGTTGATCACTGGCTCGAGCAGAACGACCCAAGGTTGGAATAAGTTAGTGTGTTTACATATCTGCCGGGCCTGCGTAGGGCCCGGCAGACACGAATGGGTATCTTAAGATTACGAGGTATCCGAAGAATATTGTTTTTTTGGAAGGAGGAAGTAAAAATGAAGAAAGTAATGTTGGTTTTAATGTTGGTGGTTATGGGCTCGACCGTAACGGCAAACGGAGCCGCGGTTCTCAATGATGCCGTAGCCTGGTGGCGGATGGATACCGCCAACGACAGTGTCGGAGCTAATTCGGCTTTGACTATGGCGGGCAGCTGCACCGTAGGCAATTACTGGGAAGATTTGCACCTCAAAGGGCCTGGTGCAAATGATTATTACGGCAGGTTTCCATCGCATATCGATGGTGACTATATGAATGCCGGCCAAGGCGCGGGCAGCGAGCTTCAGATTCTCGGTGCCTTTACATTTTACATTCGGATGGAGTTCAAGGACACTTCCATAACCCAGTACATGTTCAGCAAGTATGACCATGCGATAGGTCCGGACGGCACCATAAAGGCGCGTACAACCTACCTGAGGTCTGTAGGCGCCTCGCTGGAGTTTATCGTTGATGACGGTGACGGTGGAGCCGCTGCTGTTACAGCAAGTGTTACCGGCCTGCAAACCCAGGGCAAGTGGTATGACATCGCAGCCGTGTTTGACCCTGATAGTGACCAGATTGGTTTGTACGTTATTGAACCGTCAGCAAGCAGCCGCGCTGTTTTGATGAGCAACACACAGACAGTTACGTTCAATAGCGTGCCGATGAATCTGGGGCCTGTCCCCTTTACACTGGGCGACAGAATGCACTGGGACGGTTCAAATTACGTCCCCGTAGGCATGAGCGCAATGAAGTCATCGGTCGAAATGGCAGCTATCTGGGACCAGGCTTTTTCGGTTCAGGATTTGCAGGAACTGGCAGTTCCTGAGCCGGCAACAGTGTTTTTACTTGGTCTTGGAACAATCCTGATTCGTCGCAGGAAGTAGTAGATGTAAAATGAATGTTACTGAGCGCAGGGGGGCTTTTGATAAGCCCCCTTCTGCTCGCTATCGTTGTGCGTGCATGTAAGCAATCTGGCGGCGTGAATGCGGTTTTTGTCCGGCAGATTTAATGTTGTTAGACCGTAATTATGTGGTACTATTGTATAGCTCTGTAGAAAGAAAGGGTAATCAAATGTTGCGAGAAAAAAACAGAGCCTTTACGCTGGTTGAATTGCTGGTGGTAATAGCCATCATTGCCGTGCTGCTTTCGATATTGGTGCCGGCCCTGAACAAGATCAGAGAACAGGCAAAAAAAATGGTCTGTGCGGCACACATGCACAGCGTTGGTCTGGCGCTTATGCTTTATGAACAGGACCATGAGTACATTCCCCATTCAAGACCGTGTCAAGTCGGCAGCGTCCGGCATCGCGGTATGGCCTGGAAATCCTTGATGAACATTATGTATGATAACGATTTTGAATATGGAGGGCCCGGGAGATGGAATGACCACATGGGAGTCGGATGGGTTGGTCCTGGTCTTCTTTTTCGCAACGGTTACCTCGGCGAAGATCTTATGATTCTATGGTGTCCAACAAAAAGGTTTGCCGTAGGACCCTGGGATGCCGGTAGCTATCCGCACCACAATAGAGACACTTATTTGAATTATCGCAAATGGAAAGAATTCTTTGCAAATGCCGGCAACTTACCATACGACAACCAGGTAAGGTCGGCCTATTGCTATCAGCCTATAGAACCGGTAGATCTTTTGGATTGGCTCGGTGACATGGATAACCTTGGGCCTTTTCGCTCAGGCGAATATAAGGACAGACGAAAAAGCAACATGAGCCAGAAGGTCGCTTTGTTTGATAATCCCGGGACAAACACCGGCACTGGTTTGCCGGATCCAACCGACATAGTTGGCGGCACGCACGAGGGTGGGGTGAATTGCCTGATGTGGGACGGAAGTTCTAAATTCTTTAGAAAAAACTTTGGCATAATGGCAGATTTCCGTTACCAGAGGCGGTTTATTCAGACTCTGGACAGACAGTAATTTCTTATGAAGTGTCGATCGCTTATATTTGTGTTGATACCCGCTTTAATTGTCTGTTCTGCCAAGGCGTTCGATATAGGCCTTTGCTGCAGTACTGACTGGCTTTATCAATCTACCTGTTATCTCAATATGCCAACCTGGTCGAGTCACGGCATAAACAAACTCTACGTTCTGAAAATGATAAGCCCCGTCCTTGATGGATATTTGACCAAATATGACTACGTGTTTTCAGTTGGCAATACTTATGGCATAGAGACATATGCCGGCATGACCGCCGAAATGACAGGGATTAGTTGGCGTCAGATCCTTATCGATTATGCAAATGCCCATAAAAACATGGCAGGTGTGGCCGGCTACTGTCAGCCCGATGAGCCGGTTGATAATATCGCATTTGAAGATATGCAGGCTGTTTACCAATTGTTCAAGACATACGACCCGGGTCATCCGGTCTGGGCTGTTTTTACCAGTTCGATTCGCTTTCACGGCGAATGGATTCCCTACGTTGATGTTCCCGCCGGCGACACTTATGCTGTCGGTTACGGCATTCCGCTCTGGCAGTCAACGCTGAACGCTAAAAGAATAGCAGATCTGGCTGCTACGCACGGTAAAAACACAAAACGCGACTTTCTTATCCAGTGCAGTGACCATGACGGCGGCAGCTCTATCCCTTATCCGACGTTGTACCAGAATCGCTATCTTTCTTATGGTCCGCTGACCGTCGGGATTACAGGAATCTTTTACTACAGCGTCGAATACCTCACCGATACGTCAAAGCTCAACAATATTATTTACCCCGTCTGCGATGAGATGCGGGCATTGGAAGACGTTTTCGACTCGACTGAGCCTGCTCCCGTGATTACGACTAATCGCGACAGCGACACTACTGGCCACCGGCTGAACGATGTGACATATCTTGTAAAGGCCTGCAATAATAAGGTGTATATTATCGCTGTCAACAATACTGACAGCACTATTTCGGTAACGTTCGATATTGACGGCCTTGACGACGGCAGCGCAAGCACCGTTGATGTCCTTTACGAATCCAGAACGGTACCTTACACAGACAACGGCAGTACCGGCCAGTTTACAGATTCCTTCAACGGCTACGATGCCCACGTTTACTCACTCGATATACCTGCGGAGCCGGAATACATCCTGTCGATATTATCCCGCGGCGGCAACGGCAGTTACGATATTGACCCAAATTACGCAGCTTACAGTCCAGGTACAAGTATAACATTGTCCGCCGAACCGGATTTGCACTATGAATTCAGAGGCTGGGCAACTGATTTAACCATGGATGCCGATAACCCGGTTGTGATGACTATGAACGGAAACAAGGAGATCAAAACCGTTTTTGCTCCTGATTCAGGGTCAAACAGTTTTGTGTTCGGCTTCGAAGGACAATTCGGTTGGTGGATGGATAACAACTATGAGGAGCCTGTTTACTTTGTCGCAGGCGGTAACCCGGACGGACATTTTGAGATAGAATCGGCCGGCAATCCATATCTTTACCCGCGATGCAGTATCCAGGGAATTGGACCTTTCTCCGGCAACCTCGGCGCAAAATACGGCGATGAATTCAAGTTTAGCATTGACCTCAAAGTAAAAAGCCCCGGCAAAACAATAACCAGCGTAAGGTATATCCATATCGGCGAGTCTGATGGTGATTGGCGTTACGATAAGAGCGTTTCCATCAACGAGGCGGACGGCTGGACAACGATTAGGATTCCGTTTAATGCCAACTGGTCCGATTCTGAGGCAACAGGTAACGGCTGGTCACACAGCAGCGGGGCAGGGTGGCAGGAAACAACCAGTGATACGGATGGGAAATTCTCATATTTCCAAATACGCGGCTATAGTCCCATCTCCGGCGGCATCATAGCGGGTATCGACAACTGGGGATTTGTCGCTCCTCATTGCGGAGACGCGGACTATCCATATCCTCCAGGTGACTTCAGTGAAGACTGCAAAATTGACAACGCAGACCTTGCAATCCTGGTCAACGAATGGCTAAGCGAATACGATTTCTACGATTTCGCAGACATGGCCGACAACTGGATGGAGCAGACTTTCCCATGAAAAAATTAATGGTAGTTCTGATTTTGGTTGTAATTAGCTTGCAGGTATCCGAAGTTGTAGGTGATCCGACCTATCCTGACGGATATGTTTTTGGCTTTGAAAGCAACTTTTCAAACTGGCGGGATCATACGTATAGTTTACCTTACCATTACGCCAGCGGCGGCAATCCCGACGGTCATTTTCAGTCACACGTCAGGGCTAAGCCGTGGTACTACCCTTATGACAGCGCCCAGGCAGGCACATCCGGACCGCTCGTCGGCAATTTATGGCAAAAATACGGCAATGACTTCTCGTTCACAGTCGACATCAAAGTAGCTACTCCAGGTGTTACCGTTACGCAGATAGACTATCAGCTTAACGGCAACGGTGGATGGGATTATACATGGCCGGGCTCATGGACAAGTGAGGACGGTTGGATAACGTTGAGAGCACCGATTGTATATGGCGACGATACCGGCTGGGACAATCGAGGTGTAACGAGTTGGAATGATGTCGTAGCAAACGCCACTAAATACGCTTGTTTGATAGGCTATGCCGACGACGGCGAAGCCTTTTCATTAGCTATCGACAACTGGGGCTATACGCCCGGCCATACCGCACCGCCTGTACCGCCCACAAAGGCGTTATTAAATTATGCCGTAGCATGGTGGCAGATGGATACAACTAACGATACCGTTGGCCTCAATTCAGAATTGACTGTTGCCGGCAACGCTTCGGTTGGAAATTATGCCGCTGATCTCAATGACATCGGTCCGGCTGCTAACAATTATTACGCGAACTTCCCAAACCATACCAACGGGGACTATCTTAATGCAGGACAGGGAGAAAACAACAGACTCCAGATAACAGAGGCACACACATTTTATATTCGCGTAAAATTCGATGATCTCTCGATAACACAGTATCTTTTCAGTAAATACGACCATGCGATTGGTCCAAATGGACAAAGAAATCGAACCGCGTATTTGAGAGCAGAGAATAATACACTCAAATACGCTATTGGTGATGGCACCAGCAGTGCCGGCCTTGCCGAAGTTACAGGTCTGTCACAAAATACCTGGTATGATATTGCCGCAGTATTCGATCCGGATAGCGACCAGATAGCCTTGTATGTAATAGATCCGAATACTCGCAGTCTCTTAATGAGCGATACGTGTGTTGTTATAGTCAACAGCATTCCGATGGATTGTCCCGTGCCGTTTACGATTGGCGACAGGCTCACCTGGAACGGCTCAAGCTGGGTACCGGTAGGCAATTCGGCAATGGACGGGGCTGTAGAGATGGCTGCTATATGGGGATATCCTTACGCATTGCAGGATTTGCAGGATTTGGATGTCAACTCGCTGCCGAGTAAATTTGCCCTTGGCTTTTGCGTCAGCACGGACTGGCTTCACCAGACTACCTGTTATCAAGAGATGCCCATCTGGGCCGAACACGGTATGAACAAGCTTTACGTGCTCAAAATGATAAGCGGAAATATAATAGGCGACCTTGACCGATACGATTTTATCTTTAATATTGGAGCACAGTACGGCATAGAGTCATATCCAGGCCTTATGTTTGGAATGGAAGAGCCTGCGAATCGCCAAACACTCATAGACTATGCCAAGGCACACCGAAATATGCCCGGTATGGCCGGTTATGCCCACAATGACGAGCCGGTGGATAATGTCGCTTATCAGGACTTCAAAGACGTTTATGAAATGTTAAAAAAATACGACCCTGCTCATGCGGTGTGGTGCGAGTTTACTTCTTCGATAAGGTGGCATACTGAATGGATTCCATATTGCGATATTCCTTCTGCCGGCTGCTATGCGCTTGGATGGGGCTATGAGCTTTGGGAATCGACGGTACTTGCCCGGCAGATGCGGGATTTGGCACAACAGGCCGGCCGCAAAACGAGCACTTTTCTTCTGCAATGTGCAGACTACCATAACGGCGATCTTCTTTTCCCGACCCTGGAGCAGAATCGTTATCTTTCTTATGGTCCGCTTACTGTCGGATGTGACGGCCTGCTATATTACAGCCGTGACGCTCAATGGATACATCATCCTGAGAATCTCGATAATATTATTTATCCTGTCTGTGATGAGCTCAGAGCACTGGACGATGTTCTGGTTTCCGATGACCCTGTACCGACTGTAACCACAAACCACGATCGATGGACTACCGGCAATCAAATCTACGGCTGGTACGTAAACGATATAACATACCTGGTGAAATCATACAACGATGACGTCTATATCTTTGCAGTGAACAATAAAGACATCGCCATTTCGGTAACATTTGACCTTACCTGCTTAACTCAATCTATGGCTGGCGAAGTCAACGTTCTATACGAGTCAGGCAGAGCAATATCTTTAACCCGAAATGGGAACACGGCCCAATTTACGGATTCATTCGCTGGGTACGGTACACATGTTTATAAAATTCTCGCCAGCCGATGCGGCGATAGTGAGCACCCGTATCCAAACGGCGATTTGTCGCAGGATTGCAATGTCAATTTCGACGATCTGGAAATGTTTGCACATGGTTGGCTGGAGCAATACGATTTCTTAGATTTTACTGTACTAGCGGAAAATTGGCAGTATTGTAATGCCCCACAGGGATGTCAATAAACTTGTGCATATCTGGTAATTATGATTAAAAAATTCAGGCTTACATCGGATGTAATTATTGTTGCAACACAGAAGTTGGCAAAGCCCGTTCTAAATGCTGTCGCCGTTTTTCAGGCCGACTTCAAAACCATCTTCGGTTCGACCGCTGCACTTATTGAGTCACCATCAACGTATGACAGGCCGGTTATTCTTATTGAAACCGATTCGAACGATAGGAATTTAACAGGCGGATTCGAAAACTTCACAATACAGGTTATCGAAAAGCATCCGTTAGCTGCAAATGCCCGGCAGATATTGCACGTCAGGGGTACTTGCATGGGACT
Source organism: Planctomycetota bacterium (assembly GCA_043816955.1). GTDB lineage: Bacteria > Planctomycetota > Phycisphaerae > Sedimentisphaerales > CAYZTY01 > JBDRHL01. The sequence goes on from JBDRHL010000056.1 coordinate 19,343, forward strand.
TGTCAGAGCTCTTTACCATATAAGTAGCAGGTATCTTGGTATCGACCCATTCTGGTTCTGGACAGGCAAAACACCTTCCAAAAAAGATTGCATTGAAATATCGCCAACCGAATACAGTGTTTATAATTCACCATTTCGCTACAGGGGCTGGTTCGTAAATGGGGAGGATTGTCTTCTGGGATGGGAGAATGAGTATCCGCCGTCTGAAAAAGTCTGGAAGCCGGTTTTGGAAACACTTCTTCGTTGCGGCGGTAATATGGTATGCGCCGGTACCGACCTACCTCGTAACAGTGCTCATCATGCACTTGCCGGCGATATGGGGCTTATTCTTACCCACCACCACGCAGAGCCTCTCGGAGCTGATATGTTTGCCAGAAGATACCCGGATACGAAACCGATATATATCGGCAACGAAACGCTTTTTGAAGATATTTGGATAGAAGCAATCGAAAGACAAAAAACACATGATGTGATCTGGACACTCGGCTTTCGCGGACAAGGCGACAGACCTTTCTGGACTGACGCTCCGGATTATGACAATTCGCAAAAACGAGGCGATCTTATCAGCCGGGTCATTAATCATCAATACCAGGTGCTATCAAAGTATATTCCATCTCCCGTATGCTGCACAAATATTTACGGCGAGATAACGGAGTTGTATCGTCAAGGCTATCTGGAACTGCCTGACGGAATCATAAAAATCTGGGCAGACAATGGCTTCGGCAAAATGGTGTCACGGCGTATCGGGCGAGATAATCCCCGAATCTCCAGTTTGCCGGAGAAAGATTATCCCGGGCCTCACGGTGTTTATTATCATGTAAACTATCACGACCTTAAGCATTCTAACCAGCTCACGGAGCTTCAATCACCTTATCTGATCGCTGATGAAATACGGCGGTGTATTGAAGCCGGTGCAGAAGAATATTTCATAGTAAATTCCGGCCACATTCGGCCGCACGTTTATACTCTCGACTTGATTTCCAGAATATGGGCAGATTTAACAACTGACCCTGACAGGCACCGCCTGGATTTCGTTGCAAACTATTACCCCGATAACCAGGCAAAGGTGTTACGGTGCTATGAAAAATATTTCGAATTACCCGTTGAATTAGCGGACAATACCGACGAAAAGGCAGGCGAAGAATTCTATCATCATTCCGCCCGGCAGATCATAACCGCATGGTTGAAAGGTCAGACAATCCAGTCATCTGAAGACCTTTCTATCCTGGCGGGCGAGAAACCTTTTGCCGATCAGCTAAACTGGTATCTTAGCAAGGCTCAGGAAAAACTCGATCAATGGCAGCGGCTCCACAACGACGGCCTGGATGCCTTACAGGATTTAGCCGGACAGCAGGAAAGGTCATTCAAGGATTCACTGCTGCTGTTCGTAACTCTCCATCTCACTGGAAGTAAGGGGCTTATCGCTCTTTGCCGGGCATTTAACGCTTTTTATACGAATAACATAATGAATGCGTTTCTTTATGCTTCGCAAGCAAAATGGGCATACCAAAATGGCCTTGAGGCCATGAAGGACTGTGAATATGGCAAATGGCATAATTACTACCGTGGCGATTGGTTAACCAACATAAAAGCAACTGTAGAAATGTGTGCTTCACTGCAGTGCTATCTAAGGGTTACGGGTGATGGCCCAAACCTGTTTGGCTGGTATCAAAAATATCTGATTCGCCCTGAAGAAAGGGGAGTAAAGCTGGCATATATTAATCGCAAGACTCTTGAGAATGATAAACTTGCCGAAAAACTTATCGCTTTTCTGTCAAAAACAAAAACCCCAGAGTTTGATATTCTTTGCAATATACACTCAATTTGATAAACACCTGGCGGAACTATTTCGATTTAACCAACCAGTTACCGGAGGCCTGGTACAATGAAATATGACTTAGTGACATTTGGTGAATGTATGGTTAGGCTGACGGCGCCTGGTAATATGCGGCTGGAGCAGACGACAAGCCTGAATCTATCTGTTGGTGGCGCAGAATGGACTGTTGCCTGTAACGTGTCAAGACTTGGTTGCAAAACTGCCTGGCTGTCTCGCCTTGTTGATAACTGGGCGGGACGCCAAATAATTAATCAAGCTTGCATGCATGGCGTTGATACTTCACTTGTGGTTATGGAGGAATTTGATGGTGTGGGGTTACTCAGAAATGGTTTCTACCATGTTGAAGTTGGTGTTGGGCCTCGTTCAAGCAGTGTAACTTACGACCGTGGGCACACCGCAATCGCCACCATGACATATGATATGGTAGATTGGAATAGTGTTCTCTCTGGAACTCGCTGGCTGCACATAAGCGGCATAACACCTGCTTTGTCTGAAGAGCTTGGCGATATTTGTATAAAACTATTCAAACAAGCTGCTGAACTAGGTGTAACAGCAAGTTATGATTTAAACTTCCGATCCAAACTGTGGACATCACACCAAGCACAGGCAATAAATAAAAAAATTGTTCCATATGTGAAAGTCCTGATCGGTAATGAAGAAGATTTTGAGAAATGTCTGGGCTACAAAATACCTGCCGGTGATTCTGATTATTCAAAACTTGATCCGACCGGTTATATGCAGATGGTGGAGAAAGTCAGAAAGGATTATCCCAATATAGAAATAGTCGGCACAACGTTGCGTGAGGCAAAGACCGGTAGACTCAATAACTGGTGTGTACTGGTTCAGGATGGTCGGAAGTCTTATCTCAGCAGAACCTATGAGAATCTCGAAATTGTCGATCGTGTTGGCGGAGGAGATAGTTTTGCTTCGGCTGTTATTTATGGATTGCTGAATGACTGGCCAACAGAGAGAATATGTGAGTTTGCCGGAGCATATAGTGCCCTTGCTCACACTTTCCCAGGTGACGTTAACTGGGCAGCCATTGATGAGGTTGAAAATGTTATGCAGGGTAAATCTGCCCGAATTTCGCGATGAACCAGTGAGGGAAGAAAGTGAAAGATGCGCTTAAAATTGTAACCGATAGCGGTGTTGTTGCCATTATCCGCACTAACTGTAAGGAAGGGCTTATTGAAACCGTCCATGCGATATCGGAAGGTGGCATAAAGGCGATTGAGATAACCACGAATACTCCTGACGCCCTTAATGTGATTGCCGATTTGTCAACGATTTATGACCGGGATTTTGCGATAGGCGCAGGGACGGTTCTTGATGCAAAAGCCGCAGAAGCAGCTATAAAGCATGGTGCAGAATTTCTGGTGACTCCTAATTTCGACCGAACTGCAATCACGTTAGCAAAAAAGCACGGCATAATGATCTGTTCCGGGGCACTTACACCGACCGAGATCATAAATGCATATGAAGCAGGCTCTCAGATAGTAAAGGTCTTTCCGTCAGGCAGCCTTGGGCCAGGCTACATCAAAGCTCTAAAAGGCCCATTGTCACATATCCCGCTAATGGCTGTCGGAGGAGTAAATACTGGTAACGTTACAGAATTTTTTAAATGTGGAGCATCTGCTGTAGGGGTTGGAGGCGGGCTTATAAAGAATGATCTGATTGCAAATGGAAATTTCGGCGCTATAACCGATTTGGTTGCCCGGTTTGTTAAGGTTGTTAAACAGGCTCGCAATATCTGATACTGGATTGCTATGACGAAAAATCCAAAGAAATGCTGCCTGATATCGTAAGCCCATGTGATGATAGAGATAATTTTATGGGAGATAAAGAAGATAAATTTGTTACTCTGGCAAAACAAACAATTATGAATAAATCGAATAAAAAAAAATACCCTGTTCTGGATATTCATGCCCACTTGGGAAATCACAAAATCCCGAGAATGTCAGTTAATGATGATGCAAAGTTTATCGACACTGCTCGGAGAGCCGGTATTACAGCTTCCGTCGTATCCCACGCAGATGCTTTGGGCAGCCGAGATTATAGTGTTCAGCAGAAGTTTAATAAAAAACTGCTCAGTATTGCGGAAAAAAACAAACAAATCCTCGTCTGGTGGGTAACTGACCCTACGCAGCAGGCAAGTCTTGATTCTGTGCGAGAAATCGCTACGCACCCATTGGTTGTTGGCTGCAAAGTACACCCACGGTTGCATAATTATCCATTTTCTCAATACGCGGGGGAAATATGCACCTTGGCTGAGGATACAAATCTGCCTGTAATAACACATGCCGGCAACAAAGGTAATATGCCCACACAGATTGTAAAAGCCTTAAGGCCTTTCTCTGCCGTCAAATTCATAATTGCCCATTTCGGCAATTGCGGAAATTACAAAGATCACGTCAATGCCTTGAAACAAGCGGGCAATAATGTTTTGGTTGATACATCGTCGGCGGTGTCCATAGAGTGCGGCCTTATCGAGCAAGGCGTTAAAGAGTTAGGTGCTCAAAGGTTCCTGTTTGGTTCAGACCACCCCTGTTACCATCCTTCAAGTCAGGCATACAGAATATATCATGCTGATTTAGATGAAAACACAAAAAGAAGAATCCTTTGGCAAAATGCTGCTGAAAATATACTAAAACCATCACAAGTAGAGATTGTAAAGGAGTTATTCAATGAGAAGCAATGAACTGCACGGCGTATGGGTGGCTTTGCCAACTGCCTGGGATGAAAACGAAAATTTCGATGCTAAAACATATCAGGCAGACATAGAATATTTGTGTACCACCGGTATTCATGGAATATATTCCGGTGGAACAACCGGAGAATTCTACAATCAGGATTTTGATGATTTTACCGCAATTAATTCCGTGCTTCTAAAAACCACATCAAAGATGAACGTTCCTGCACAGGTAGGAGCGACCGCACTTTCGACAAAAGAAGTTGCCAAAAGGATGGAATGGGCCGTCGATAATGGCGCAAAAGGTTTTCAGATTGCACTGCCTTATTGGCTTAAAATGGGCGACGATGAGGTTTTAACCTTTTTTGAAGATATTTCAAGAGTCGCAGCAAATGCTTACATAATCCATTATGACACAATGCGATCTAAAAGAAGCATCTCACCTGATCTTTATAAAAAAATAAGGCAAAATGTTCCAAACCTTGTCGGTTCAAAATTGGCTTCCGACAGGATCGACTCTATGAAACCCTGTTTGAAAGAAATGCCCAACTTTACCATATTTGTTGGTGAAGCAGAGCTTTATGACGGTATTAAAGCCGGCGTCAAAGGTACATATTCAAGTCTTGTAATGACAAATCCCGCTTACATGCTGGATTATTATAATGCATGCTGTAATAATGACGACGAAAAAGCCCTGGCTATGAAAAACCGGATAGTTAAGTTTTTTGATGAAGCGATAGATATATATATTCAACAAGGCTATTGGGATAGTGCTCTGGACAGGCTGCAGGCTTCATTAAATCCCAACCTTAATTGTGGCCTTGCCTGTAGAAAGCCTTACAAATTTTTTACCCAGGAAATTCTTGACAAAACAAAACAATGGTTGAAAGATAATGACCCCGATTTACTCCTCCACACATAGATTTAGAAGCTTAAGTGTATTTTGATTTGAAGTGAAGCACAAAATTAAAGGAATCTTGTCATGTTTGAATTTGTAAAAATGCTTACGACTTGTTTGACAGTTGTTATGTTTTGTTTGTCAGGGGCAACGAATTGCGCCAAAGGTACTGCTCTTGATGACGCAAACTTGCTGTCGAACGGAAGTTTTGAACAATACCGCCCGGGAACCACTTCGATGACTGCCGATTGGAACATACGTCCATGGGCCAGAGGTGATCGCGGCGAACTGATAACTGATGCGCAACGGGCACATTCCGGCCTACGTTATATGCGTATCTGCTCGCCGGATGGCGAAGGTATTCGGCTTGATGCGGTGCCGAATAATAAAGGGATAGCACTTGTCCCCGGCACCACTTACGAGATTTCACTTTGGGCACGAACTGAGCCTGGCGTCTCAGGAGCAAAGCTCATCGTCGAGCCCGGCCACTACCGTGCGATCTTGACCAGTGAATGGAGGAGATACTCTGTTACTTATCAGCACCCTGCCAATGCAAAGGATTTGCTTGGCTTGTATATAAGTGTCAACGGCGGCCCTGTGGCCATAGATGATGTGGCGATGGTGCCAAAAGGCTGCGAAGTTGTCTGGCCTGATGAGTTGAAAGCAGACCGCAAAACGCTCAAGCCAGTACCGACAAGCTGGGAGTGGCGTTTTGTACAGGATGAGCCAAAATGGACTAAACGTGTTCCCGTAAGTGTAAGCGAAGTTATGGGCACCGAAGCAAGGAATCATTTGGTTCGACTGAAGGTCGCGGATTTGTTTAACGCATTGACCTATGAAGGGCTGTCGCCCAAAAGGATCGTTGTGGTTGATGCGAGTCTGGCGGGAAACAAGAAAGTGCCTTTCGCGTTGGTAGACACACATCTGCGTATAAAAGGTATTTCGCCGCAAGATGAAGTGTGTTTCCTTGTGAATGTCCCTGCAAAATCGCGTAAAACTTATTTTGTGTACTTTGCTCAGGATCGAAAACAACCGACTGATGAAACATTGCCTACGGAACTTCCAAGAAAGCTTGCGATACCTTCAGACTATCCGCATCAGCTTGATGTCGAAATAGGTCCGCCGCAAAAGCAGATTGATATAAACTGTGGAATGATTGATGGCAGATTGAAGGGCGACATATGCGCGTTTTCGGCCAACTCGGTAACTGCTGAAATTGTGTCACCGGATGAGCAGACAACATTGTCTTTGCCGTTAAAGAAAACTGAGACCAAAGCATATCTTTGGTTGATCGACGACAGCTTTGCGATGCCGGATGATTTTGAAAAAGGTATCTGGCAAATCAAAATCTGTGCCGAAAGTATTCAGGACAAAAACGAATGCGCAGATGCTGCCTTTGTTGCTGGCTCTGCAATGTGGACTTTGCCGCTTATTGAAAAGATATTGCCGTTAGACCCACCACAATATGGCAGGGACATTGCACGTCCGGCGGCTGCACAGAACCAGGCTGAGTCGTTCCAGATATTTATCGAAACAAATACCGATTTACGCAACGTAACGTTAAGTATCGACGATCTCACCAGACGGGACAAAAGGGCAACCATACCAGCACCCAACGTAGATTTCAAATTTGTCGATATGATCTATTTCCCAATAGCAGAATTCGAAAACGGAGGTGGTTTGTTTTCCGGACTTTATCCGGATCCATTACTGCCGTGGCGCAGCCGAGACATAAAGGCTGGTCAGCGTGCGTTTGCCCTGGTAACGATAACCGTTCCTGCAAACGCTGCGCCGGGCGAGTACTGGGCAACACTAACAGCCAGCAGCATCGATGGTAAGAAAATAACGTTGCCGGTCGGCCTTGAAGTTTTCGATTTTATCTTGCCAACAAGTCTTACGTTTGAACCGGTTTTCTGGGCCGATGCTGTTGGAAAGTCGTCCCAAAGCGGTATTATTTCGGCGCAGCGTGGTAGGCTTTATGATCGTCATAACCCCGACGGGGCAGTTCTCACTCTTGCGAAAATTTTGGCTGAGCATCACGGCACGGCATTTTATTCGCATCACGACAAATCGCCGTATCCGGTTGTATGGCACTGGGACAAGAAAGCCGAGACAGCGGAATTTGATTTTAGCTGGCTGGACAGAAACGCCAAAATTATGCTTGAGGACTATGGACAAAAATATTTGAGCTTTGGCGGGAAATTCAGACCGGCTGGTCAAAGGACCGGTGCCATCTGGGACTGGGACAGGGATGTGAAAAAAGCTATGACTTATGACGGAGAAATGGCTTTGCCGGGAACAAAAGCTTCTCTTGAAACCGCCGAAGGCAGAAACATGTATCGAGCTTATTGTCAGGGGCTTGCGAAACATCTCAAGGGAAAAGGCTGGCTTGATTGCAGTTACATTTACGTTTGTGACGAAACAGATCCCGGTATGCCGAGCGAAATAGTCAAATGGTGCGCAGAAACCGCCCACGAGGTAGGTTTGAAAACATTCGCTGCGTCCTATGCGTGGGACTGGCCGGTGTATATGTCGGAAATCGATGCTTTCACGGGCATTGTTTCGCCGCAAAGTCTTGACCGGATAAAAAAAGAAGGTAATCAGTGGTGGGGTGTTTACAATCGTCCATGCAGCATTCATCTGCCGCTGGCTAACACAAGATTGGTTGGTCCTGATTCCTGGTTCAGAGGCGTTCAGCATTATTGCACCTACTTTCATTGGATGCGAGATAATTGGGTGGACCCTCGTGATATGGGGCAGGTTGGTACCAATGCCGGATATAACTATGGTTCTTTTCTTAGTTATATGGGGCATGAGGAAACCTGGGGCAACTGGGTATATCCTTATCCTGCCTGGGAACCGGACGACGGGCCTGACACACCGATTTATGTTTCATCGCTACGGTTCGAGGCACTGAGACAGAGCGCTGAAGATTATGAATATCTGAAACTTCTGGCCGAGGTGGATAAGACTCAGCGGAATGATGCTCATGGCGGCAGAACGGCAAGAGATTTGATTGAACAGATGAAAAAGCTTGTCTACGGCGGTGCCACGAATGACCGTACGATGCACGCAAAAGATGTATTCTATGTTCTCGAAGGCACAGAGTATTATGAATTGCGTCGCAGGATCGGCCGGGAAATATCAAAAAGCGGAAGATAGAAGTCAGCTTACTGGAAAATATTATGGAACTATATACCATGAACAGGAAAATATTGATTCTGTGTGGCTCACCACGGAAAAACGGGAACACCAATACTCTGGTAAAATGGGTAAAAGCCGCTGCGGTGAATGTCGGGGCTGAGGTCGAATGTATCGATGTGGTGCGGCTGAAGTACAAAACACACGGTTGTACCGCGTGCATGGCTTGCCAAAAGTCTGACAAATTTGAGTGTGTTCTTGAAGATGACGCTTCACCAATTCTCAGGAGAATTCCGGAGTATGACACGCTGGTGATAGCAACGCCGGTATATTGTTATGGTCCAACCGCTCAACTAAAGGTATTTACCGACCGAATGCAGTGCCTGATAAAATTTAACCCTGAGACAAATGAATTCAGGCACAATCTGGCAGGTAAAACAATGGCACTTATTGCAACTGCCGGCGGTGATTATGACGAAAATCTTAAGCTATTGGAGATGTTGTTCAGTACATTTGCTAACAGCCTGGGCATGAAGTTTGAGTCACTTCTGGAGCCGTTCGCGCCACATGATCCTCAGCAAATGCAGAAAAGAACAGAGCTTAGAGAAAAAGCTGCGGCATTCGGCAGCAGACTTTTGATGCGGGCATCAAATAAGGGCAATTGAAGGAGAGAATAATGAATTTATGCTGGCTTGATTATTCAATATGTATTGTTCTTTTCAGCGGTATCGCTTTTATGGCCTTTTGGACACGAAGGTATACTCGAAGTGTTGCAGACTTCCTTTCAACTAATCGCTGTGCCGGGCGTTACCTTTTGACAATGGGTGAAGGCATTGCCGGGGTTGGCGTGATCTCATTCATGGCACAATTCGAAAGAAGCTACAACGCGGGCTTTCCGGCTGGGTGGTGGGGAGCGATGTTTTATCCTTTGGGAATAATAATGACTCTGTCCGGCTGGTTAATTTGTAGATACAGGGAAACGCGGGCGATGACAATAGCGCAGTTCTTTGAGATGCGTTATGGCCATCGATTCAGAGTATTCACTGGTATTTTAGCCTGGGGCTCAGGTGTGATTAATTTCGGTATCTTTCCTGCGATAACCGCAAAGTTTTTCATTCATTTTTGTGGAATTCCGGAATATACCTTTAACATAGGCTCTTTTGAGGTGAATGCAACGCTTGGCGTAATTATGGCATTAGAACTTGCTGTTGCGATTACATTTACATTCTGGGGAGGGCAAATTGCTGTTATTATAACAGATTTTCTTCAGGGCCAGATAGTCAATATCGTTTTTCTGATTATTATGGTAGTGTTTATCATGAAGTTTGACTGGTCGGTAATTATGGAAACGCTCCGACAGGCTCCTAAAGGTGAATCAATGCTCGACCCCTTTGACCAGGGCAAGATACCATCTTTTAATTTCTGGTTTTTTATGATAATGGGATTTAATTCGGTATACCAGTATATGACCTGGCAGGGTAGCCAGGGCTATCGCTGTTCGGCCAAAAGCCCTCACGAAGCAAGAATGGCGAATATTCTGGCACTGTGGCGAGACGGTGTTTTGCAACCAATGGTAGTGCTGATTCCTATATGCATTTATGTTACGATGACGTCCCCTGTTTTTGCAGGTGAAGCCGAAGCTATTCGCTCAATTGTAGGCGATGTCGCAGACAAACATGAATATGGCCGCATGGTCATTTCAACGGGATTGTCAAGGATGTTGCCTATAGGGGTCATGGGGGCGTTTTTGATGGTTATGATTTCAGCAGCAGTTTCTACAGACGATACATATCTGCACTCATGGGGAAGTATTTTTATCCAGGATGTGTACGTGCCTCTTAGGAAAAACAATAAACCATTGCCGCCCAAAAAACATATGAAATTGCTGCGAATGTCTATTTTGGGTGTAGCTGTTTTCGCATGGGTTTTCAGTATGATTTTCCCGGTAAGAGATTATGTGCAAATGTTTCTTGCCATTACTGGAGCAATTTTTTGTGGAGGTGCCGGTTCCGTTCTCATAGGTGGATTATACTGGAAACGTGCTACCAAAGCAGGTGCCTGGGCAGCTATGACAACCGGTTCGGGCCTTGCAGTAACGGGCATTGTTGTCAAGAACATTTTGTGGAACTATGTTCCGAATTTACAGCAGGCGTATCCGGCTATAGGGTGGATTCAGAAGCTGCCGGCTGAATTTCCTCTTAATGGAATGCACCTTAGTTTCTTCGTATCACTAACAGCTATTTTAACTTATGTTATTGTATCTCTGATTACCAAGGTAGACCCTGATTTCGAGATGGACAAAATGCTTCACAGAGGCAAATATGCGGTCGAAGAACCGGACAGGCCTGAAAAAGAAATGGACCTGAGTACGTTTAAGGGTAGACTGCAAAAACGCTTTGGTGTTAACAAGCACTTTACTTTAGGCGATAAGTTCATCTATTTTGGCAACTTGACTTATCATCTGTTCTTTTTCTTTGCGTTTGTGACCGGCACGATTTTGTACTTTAATTTCGGTAGTAATCTCGATTGCTGGGAAAAATGGTGGACTTTCAAGGTAGGTTTAGGTCTTGTCATGGGAGTTTTTACAACCATATGGTTTGTTTATGGCGGATTCAGAGATCTTGTCGATCTGTTCAGGCGATTATCGATTGTGAAGAGAAATATCTATGACGACGGTTCCGTCCATGCAGGCCATAATGTTGCGGACGAAAAGTTTGAAGAAACAGAAAAAGATACCGAGTTTGAATCTGGTTCAGAAGAAAGCTGAGAAGGAATTACGATATGGCAATATCCAGTTTCATAAAGCAGCAGACAAAAGATTTGCCGGTCGAATTTGAGCTAAGACCAACCCAGGGCGACGGTTTCAAGATTGTCCAACAGGGTGAAAGTTTTAAGGTGACAGGCAATAATGAGCGTTCCTGCCTTTGGGGACTTTATCATATTCAGGCTGGCGGCAATGAGGGGACATATACGCCTCGATTTCAGATTCGAGGGACAAATCCGTGTGAAACCCTGGCACGACACAGCTCCGAGCAGATTGAAAGTTTTATAGACCGCATGGCTCACTGGTGGATGAATACGATTATTATTCATATCTGCTATGGATACAAATTTCATGAGAATAAAATAGAGCGAATGTGCGCCGAGCGAGGAATTGACATCAAGTATTATGTACAGACTTCGCTTATGTTTTTGTCGGAGGCGCAGTCGTCAGTTTTTGCTTGCGACAAGAACGGCAATCCTCGCACAAAACAACTGGAGAATGAGACGCGTCTTTGCGTTTCCAACCCGGCGGCATTGGAAGCCTTCAGGGCCGGTGCGAGGCGGTTTTTCTCAAGCGATAATGTTAGACCAGGCTCTGCATATATACTTATGGACGCCGACGGTTATCTTTTCTGCCAATGCCCGAAATGTCGTAATATCGCCCCATCTGAACAATGGATGAGACTGCTCAACATTGCCTTGGAAGAAGCCGACAGGTCCGGAAAAAATCTTTCCATAGAATATCTAAGCTATGTCTGGCGGTATAAATTGCCGGAAAACTTCTCCACTTTCGACAAAGTAAGCGGCGTTATGTTCGACACTCATCAGCGCTTCAGATGGAAAGCACTGAATGAGCCGCATGTTATAACGATATATTCGGACTTTGAGGCCGAGGTTGATTTACGTGCGAAAGGTGTTCCTCTGAATTGTTATTTGTATGAACGCCTGAAGCAGTGGCGCCAGGCATATTCGAATAAACTTTACATATTTGAGAACCTTATGCTGCAAGGTTCGATAAGTTGTCCGCAGCCTTATACACCCCAACTGCTTACGGATTTGGATTTGTATGAAGATCTCGGCATCGATGGGGTTATTTATGAGGCGTTCGAGCCGGGCATCGAAAGCTTCACCAGGCAAATAGGTGTTTTGAGTCGGGCAATGTGGTCTGAGCAGCAAAGCTATGAGCCGACAAAACTTGACCAACTGTGTGCCGGTTTAAGCGAAAACGAAGCTGATTTTGATTTCAAGAATCGTTTCGATGTTCTGGAATACCTGACAACGGATAAGTTTGATGCTTTGGCGGCATTACGTCAAAGCGGATACGACTCACTGCTTTGTGAATATGCGGCCAGGCTTAGAGTGTTTCTGAACGACAGGACTTTTGAGCATTTTTGTGAAGTGGTAACTTTTGTTAATCAGCATCGCAAACGCTTCGATTGGATGTATATCGCGTTTAATCTGGCCAGGGCAATCCCGCCGGAGCGGAAACCGTGGAATGATGCTGCCGAATCAGTACGGCAATTTCTTGAGGTTGACAAAATTCACGATTTGATGGAGCAAATGTCAGAGCCGCTCGAAGAAACAGCCAGGATTATAGATTCACTTATCAAAACTGATTAAGGAGTTCAGACGAATGGAAACAGGACCTGTTGCCGTAACCAAAGAGCCTAAGCATCATTTTTTTGGATACTACGAAAAATGTCCCTGGAGCGCGTCAGGCCGATATATTCTCAGCCATGAGCTTGACTTTAAAGACCGTCCGCCAACCGGGGGCGATGCAGCGACGCTTGGGGTAGTAGACCTCGAATCCGACAATCACTTTGAACCGGTAGCACAGACATTTGCCTGGAATTGGCAGCAGGGCGCGATGTTGCAATGGTGGCCAGGCGAGCCGGAGAACAAGATTGTCTACAATGACAGACGAGACAACCAGTTTGTATGTGTGATTCACGATATTCACTCGTCGCAGGAAAAGGTTTTGCCGCGTCCTGTCGCTGCAGTCAGTCGTGACGGCAAAAAAGCATTGAGCCTGAATTTTGCCCGTTTAGCTGACGAACGGCCGGGCTATGGCTACGAGGGGCTGAATGACAAATTCAAAAATGAAACAGCTAGTGACAAAGACGGCATTTACGTAATGGATATGGAAACTGGCACAAACGAAATGATTGTTTCACTCGCTCAGATTGCAACCAGAAACCCCAGAGAAGTTACAGCCGAGGCGAAACACTGGTTCAACCATCTTTTGTTTTCGCCTGATGACAGACGATTTATCTTTTTGCATCGATGGCGAGCTGCATCGGCCGAGGGCATCGGATATGCTCACTTTACCGAGATGTTTACCGCCAACATAGACGGCTCGGATATTTACTGCCTGAATGATCACGAGATGACCAGCCATTTCGATTGGCGCAACAACAACCAGGTACTGGCTTTTGCTCGTCGCCACAATCTCGGCGACAAATACTATCTGTTCACCGATAAAGACAACAAGGTCGAGATAATAGGCGACGAAAAGCTGACGCCGTTGTATGACGGCCATTGTATTTACTCACCGGACCACAAGTGGATTCTTACCGATACCTACCCCAATGACGAAAGGCTCAGGCTGCTTTTACTGTACAATCCCGAAAAGGACATTCGTATTGATCTCGGCGCGTTTTACGAGCCTGAGTGGAAAATGGAACGACTGCGTTGCGATCTGCATCCACGCTGGAGCCGGGACGGAAAACAAATATGCTTCGATGCCGTCCATACCGGAAGCAGACAGGTATATATAATGGATATTGTAAACAGAATTGCAGGAATCGGATAGGAAGAAGATTGATTCATATGCTCCAACTTAGGTTGTGCCTGCAGACGCGAGCCAAACCGTTGGCCTTCAACAACGCCAACGGGCAATTTAGCCCGAACAACTTGGCCGCATATCGGGCAGATAAAGCCATACAAATGGTATTCAGTAATCTTTACAGGGTTTTCAACAAGTTCGACAGTCTGCTGAATTTTAGGTTCTTTAATTGGCTTACCACGCCCCGTATAGCCGCAGTCACAGCCATCAGGATAAAACGTGATTGTTTCATCAATTTGATTGGGTTCAAAAGACTGACGATTGATGCCTTTATGACCGGGTTGGCTGCCTTGTCGAGCAGAGCCTGTTGCCGATTTAGGTTTGGCAGGCTTGACGATATCCGAAGATGGCGGTTTGGAGAAGTTGGAGGAATTCTTCGAGAGTTTAGCAGCCTTGTCAGCAATCTCAGCGTTGACTTTAAGAGGTTCGGCGATACGCTGAATATAGAATTGTTCTTTTTTGGAGGTCAAATTTCGTCATCAAGCCGTTTACTATGGCTATTATCGGGCGAACGCGGGCCTCCGTTTGAAAAAACAAGTATTGTCAGCTTGAATTACAACTTTGAATACGTTACGAGGTGAATTGAAAATTTAAGAGATGGGTATTTGATGTTGAGTGCGTTGCTCAAATGTTTTAAGAATGCCCATGCAAATTTTATTTGAAGGAGTGAGGATAATGAAATACTTACTGATTGGATTTCTAATGATTACTGTGTTTGCTGCTTCAGGATTAGCAGTGGTTCTGGATAAGTGCAACGGCCAGTACTGGAGTTGGGATGCACAGACAGGTGTTCTCAGTGACTGGGATTTGAATTTAACAGGTGGCAGTACAGCGATTATTGAAGGTGGTGGGTTACATGTTGTAGATCCGGGGCTTGATGCAATTGCTGAAGCAATGTACATGTTTAGCCAGTTTGAGCAGCCAAAGGTAGTTGAGCGTAAAGATAATCTACAAAATTCATCATCCGCTGGTTACAAGTTGCTCCTATACTTGACAATATCTGCCAACACTGACGCCCACGTTCAGTTTTATTGCCGCAGGAGACCTTTCTGACTATCACCGCAGGCCGCAACGCACGCTCCGCACGATTATTTGTCGGCTCTGCGCTCGGCTCATACAAACATCCAAGCAGATGCTTTCGTTGTTTGCTCAATCGGTTTTTAACTGCCACATCACCCGGTTGACCGCTAAAACTTTAGGCTAAACACGTACCTGCCCGTAGGGTCTCCCCCCGTGCTCTTTGGTAGTACAATATTAATCATTCCTGAACTCCGGACTGATGTTATCATTTCCAAATATCTTTTATGTAAACGCGTTCGCTCTTGCTCTGGGCTAATTGGCCCGCCTCCACCACGGCGATATGCTCCAAAAAAACACTGTAGTTGACAGGAGGTTGCCCCGTCTCCAACATCTGCTTAAACATCTCTAGTATCCTCTGCGCCCCACCGATAAATTCCGGATCTCCTATGGGCTGAGAATGAACCACTCCATATTTGCTGTAGGCAGAGGCATAAAAGGCACAGGTCTCCGGGAAAATATCGACTGAGGTATTTAAAATTATTATTTCTACCCCTGCCTTCATATGTAGGTGAAGGTATTCCAGAGGCAAGGTTCCCATAGCTTCAACCCATTCCACTCCCAAACCGAAAAGGTTCAGTGCCAAAGAAACGCCATGAATAATATAAGCCATACGTTCCTCAATACCCCCTATGACGGTCTTGCCGGAAAGCTCCTGAGAAAAAGCACCTCCAACCCCTTTTATCACTCCCAAACCAATACCAGCCGAAGGGATTTCAATAGGTACAGGCCAGTACGCAGAGCTAATCTCTTCAAATCTTCGCTTGAATCTGGTTGCAGCAGGTACGTAAGTTAGGATAGAAGCATTAAAAAGTGGCGTATTGTTTTCTTCAGCTAATCTTACTATTTCCTTGGCATCCCTTAAGGTTGATGCGAAAGGTTTGTCAACAAACGTGGGAATTTTTTTGCTCAGAAACGGTTCAGCCAGTTTCAGGTGGTCACCTCCGCCCCCATCGCAATTCGCAATAAAAACCGCTTCTATCCCTTCGACCATATCCGATACAGTTTCGCAGACGATTGGCTTCCCAAAAAAAGTTTCCGAGAATCTTTGAGCCTTTTCTGGCTCGTAATCGTAGATCTTGACAATTTCAACACCAGGGATTTTCGGAAATGTGAGGATTTTGGGGTTATAGATGTTGCTGGCGTAATGATGGCAGACGTAGTCGTTTT
The DNA here is from genome assembly GCA_043816955.1 of Planctomycetota bacterium. Lineage (GTDB taxonomy): Bacteria > Planctomycetota > Phycisphaerae > Sedimentisphaerales > CAYZTY01 > JBDRHL01. Next base: position 35,763 of record JBDRHL010000056.1, read on the forward strand.
TCTGCAATAGTAGTGGATCACATTCGGCCAACATTGAACCATAATAATATGCGTGGGTATCAGCCCGTACAATGCCTAAGCGGATATTTTTCGCCATTTAGGGTCTCCCTCCAAAAGTTTCTCGGATGACATTCTATTTTACCTCTTTTAGACGAACGCGTTTCCCCTTTTTCTGAGCTGATTTACCGGCCTCGACAATTTTAATTAGCTCCAGCATCGATTCGTAAGATATGGGAGGCTTTCGCGTCCGTACCATTTTCTTAAGTAAATTGAGGATCCTGACTCCCCCGCCTATGAATCGCCAGTCATCAATCCGTGGTGAGTGTATGAGCCCTCTCTTGCTATGGATTGTACAGTACAGACCACAATGTGGCGTTCTGGTGTGACAGATCAGCACGTCAAGGCAGCGATGAGATTTGGGGTAGTGTAGGTGCAAATACTCCAGCGGATTTGGGCCCATAGATTCGACCCATTCTACGCCGGGGCCAAAAAGATTCTGAGCAAAACTTATTCCGTGAATTCTGCCATCGAGGCCTATGCCTGGATTTCTGATGATGGCAAATTCTATGGGCTCAATTTCGCTGAAGCGGCTGCGGAGTTGCTGACCCTCAGGCACTTGCGATAACAGTGACGCTGACATGAGAGGTGCTTTATGCCGCTTGGCCAGTCTGACTATTTCCTTCGCGTCTTTCAAGTTTGAGGATAAGGGCTTGTCCACGAATGTGGGCAGCCCTTTTTTCAAGCTCGGCATAGCAAGGCTCAAATGGCAACTGCCATCGGTATTGCTGTCTGCCAAAAACACCATATCCACATCTTCGCAAGCCTCATCTAAGCTTAGGCATACCAAGGGCTTAGGGGAAAATATCCTTGCAAATTCCTCGGCGTTGGTTTTGTCCTGATCCCAGACTTTTACTAGCGCTAAGCCCGAAACGGTAGGTATCGCTAGCTTGAGAGGATTGTTTTTATTATAGAAATAATAGTGACAAATATTGCTACGCTTTCTAAAAAGTACAGGGTCATGTTTAGCAAAAAGCCCGGCATACCAAAGGGCGTGCAGGTCGCAGCGAATGATTGCCACTCGTATTTTTCTTGATTTGGGAACCATCCAAATCCTTCTCAAACCAGCTTACCTATTTCACCTTCAACACGGTTTTTTGGAAAGCAACGCAGTAAGTTCCGTTTATCTTTACCAATATCATAAGATAGTACCATAATTGTAATGTTGAGTCCACTCTAAAAAGGGTTGCATGCAAGAGGTATAATACTCCCCAAAAACTGGGCGCATAATTAAGGTGGATTTGTCGCCTGAGACGATAAAAGTTTCAGAAGACAGATTCATGAAAAACAAAAGACGTAATCACAGTGCTCAGTTTAAGGCAAAAGTCGCCTTAGCATCTGCTAAAGGTGACAAAACGATAGCTGAGTTGGCCAGTAATTTCGATGTTCATCCAAACCAGATTGCTCAATGGAAGAAACAGTTATTACAATCAATGCCGGATTTGTTTTCTCGCTTTCGGTGGAAGGAGAAGCAAAAGCACGATGATCTGACAGAGTATTTATATCAGCAGATAGGCCAGTTAAAAGTTGAGCTTGACTGGCTCAAAAAAAATCTGGATTTGACACTTGAACAAAAACGAAGGGCAATAGAACCCAAGCACAGGCAGATAGCGATTTATCGGCAGTGTGAATTACTGGGGCTTAACCGAAGCAGTTTGTATTATAAACCTTGTGGTGATACACAATACAATGAGCAGTTAATGAAACTGATAGATGAACAATATATCGAGACACCATTTTACGGTATCGACAAGATAACCGAGCAGTTGCGTCGTATGGGCCATCAGGTCAACCATAAACGAGTTCGGCGACTGATGCGACAAATGGGCTTAGAGGCGCGGTTTATCCGCGTCGAAAGCGGTCTTTGAGCATACCAGATAAGGAGCACAGGATATATCCGTACCTGCTCAGCGACGTACAGATAATCAGGTCTGATCAGGTTTGGTCGGCAGATATAACATATATTCGTATGTATCGCAGCTGGCTTTATCTTGTAGCGGTGATGGACTGGTTCAGCCGTTACGTTCTGGCTTGGGAAATATCGATAACACTGGAATCAGAATTTTGTACTTCAGCTTTGAAAGAGGCGTTGAGTTTGGCCCATCTTCTACGCTTGCAAATCGCAAGGTCTTTGTTAGAAAGAAGTTATAAAATCTGATTTCGCATAGTGTCACGTTTTTACCCTTTGCAACCAGATCACATGGCGATTGTTGTCAGCATCGGCGGTATCCCTTATTACCGATGAGCGATTTGTCACCTCGTTTTAATACCTCACGCAAAGATTCAACTATCGCCTCCCTGTCTGCCTTGTCTATAGCCGTGATCATCGTCCTGACTGTAAGCAGGTCTGCATCGGACTTGTGGTAAGTAAATGCGGAATGCCGCTGGGGTATGAAATATTTGCGGGCAACAGGCATGATTCAACCACAGTTGAAAAAATTGTTGAGACGATGGAACTCCGTTACGGC
>JBDRHL010000057.1:0-38119 GCA_043816955.1 Planctomycetota bacterium
GGCTGAAATAGGTGAAATCACTTCTAAAGAAGCCCGTATAGAGCTATTTGAGTTGGTATCAGTGTAATTACTGCCCCATTTGGCTTTAACCGCCTTATCCGTCACAGAGTCTTCTCTAATCGGACAGAGACGGATTTTAACAAGAAATGGCTCAGGATATTCATCAGCTAATCGAACAACAGCAGTGCCGACAGGCAAAGTATTCAAAGACTGCTTTTGCTCATCTGTGAGGTTCATTGCCCCGGAGATTTCCTGTACATCGGAGCGAAGCTTTTGGCTCAAAGCTATTGTCGCATAAGAATTGGCAAATGCTACTTTACTCAAAAGCGATGCAGATTGATCAACAAAGATATAGCCCATGCCATACTGCCTTACCATTCTGATGGAAGTTTCAAGAATTGATTCCTTTGACTCCGATGACTTCTTCAATAACAGGTTGTGGGCCTCTTCAAGAATGATTACATTGGTAAGCTTATCCTGCGGGCCCTGTGCGAGACGGTAGCGGTACAGATACAAGGTAAGGGATTCTGAGAACATCACTCTATCTGAAGAACTGGATAAACCGTCCATCTCAAGAACCGCGTTGCAATTGAGGAGTTCTGCAACGTGACTGTTATCCTGGGTATTGAGAACTGCTCCAAATTCGCCGTATGTCATCGCCAACAGTATTCTCTCTGCCGAGGCCTGCCACATCGCAGCTCTGCCTTTGAGCTTAACGGTTTTCAGCCAAATAAGTAACTCATGGATAGTCGGCCATCGGGTTTGCTGCTTATCGAATATCCCGGCCTCGCGGTACAAATGATCAAGTCCCGCAACAAGCAAACTGATAACACCCTCACCGCCGAGATAGGCACCGGCGATTACATCGACAATAAGCTTGATCCAGATATGAGGTTCACAGCCGGCAGGCGGTATCAGAGGATTGAACCGCAATGGTGAAACATTCCTGCCAACGGTATAAACATGAAGGTTTGGATACAGCGTCATCAGATCCCGATACCCTCGTTTCCAATCCAGGGCAAGTACCTTAATGCCCCGGGACATTATCCCCTGCATAAGCATAAATGTTAGATTGGTTTTTCCCGATCCGCTCCTTCCGGCTACAAGTATATGCTCCTTAAGACGCTGGCTCTTAAGGCAAAACGGGTACAGCTTCTCAGTTGCATAGGAAATAGATCCAAGTTCAATATCGCCGGATATGGCAAACTTTTTTGGCGGCGGCAGAAACGGCGAGCGGTCAAGCTCGTAGTTTGTACCAAGATGTTTAGCCGCCAATAGTTCCAGAGTTTGCTCTATATCTGCCTTGCCGCCTGCATCAGATTCAGCTAAATAGGCTCTCCATAGGCGATCTATCTTTGTGCCCATAACAGGCTTCAACTTGCGGCACAACTCCTGTACTCGCTGCATCAAGGCTCATCACCTTCCAGACCATCCAATATCGCCAGCTTCCTGTATGAGGAAAGATAGCTCTGTGCCTGTTCCGGCAGCAGTAATTTCAGTTTTGAAACGTCAGCCCATAGGCTCCTGCGTTCATCCCGCTGCGATTCATAGAATTCCCGAAGGCTCTTGCTGAGGCTATAGGCCTCTCGACTGCTCATGCTGACCCCGCCGCGGTCAGCCTCAACAGAAAAAATTGAATTCATCGCATAACACTTGCCCAACTCGATCTGGTACATGTTTTTTTCATAAATCTGGTATCTGTCCCTTATCTGGCTGATCACATCATCGAGACCAAGTTTTGAGGTGTGCTTCTTATCGGTAATGATTGCTATCTCCATATCGGATTTTGGTGCAGCGAAGTAGCCTCTGCTGATGATATCCTCTACTGTTGGCTGCCTGGGCCAGTTGTTTTTAGGCACTATATCAGAGGTGAAGTCATAGCCAGCAGATTCGCCAAAATATGAAGATTTAGAGCTTCTGTTAGGGATGTCATAAGTAAGAAATTTTCCTGACTGATAAAAATACGGTACATACCGGCCTTCAAAAACCGGCCCCTTTGAAACAGCTAAGTGTTCGTCCATTTTACCACCTTTAAAATCATTCCTTTTCGGTAGTAAATACGGCTGAGTATTTAAATCTTCCGGTTTTAGTTGCTACTGACCGGTAAATAAGACGGCAAGTTTATACGGAAAGCTGAAAGCCAGGTATCCAGCGGATTTGCAAAAAATTTATAAAGCAGTTATTTCTTCCCTTACGCCGGTGATCTATTATGCGAAAATTCAAAGAACGGTTATTGCGGATCATGCAGCAGAGATCCAATGAAAAAGTAGCCATGCTGTCTAAGGAATACCTGAGGGCAAGACCAGAAGAAAAAGAAGCAATCATGGCCGGCATCGAGATTGAAAAGTGGCTCAGTGAAGTTTGTGACTACTGCCTGAACTAATGCGTGTTATACTATACTCCCAGATAGCTCAGGATATTTCTCCTCTCTTCTGAGTTCTTCAAGCCTGGCTTTCATAGAAGCACAAAACCACTCAATGCAATCTAAACCTTTTACTCTTTGGCTTTGCTCTGTGCCGAGATACCTGTATGTCGCTGCCGTCATTTCCCACCATTGGTTAAAACAACTCATTAAGGTCTCCTGGAGTTCCTTTATGTATACACTGCAATCCGTTGGCGGCTTGATTGCTCTAAAGACTTCCTGACTGTTTTCTCCTTCAGCTGTCCTTTTGTCGGTTCTCATTTTTGTCCTCTCGTCGAGCCGCTCTACATGGCGGTTCGCTGCGTAAATGCTGTGAACTGCCATAATCAAAACATTCTATTCGCTGCTTAAAGGTTTGAGTAAATTAAAGCACCGCATACAGCGAAGCTGCTCTTCTTCATAAGCCATTGAAATAAGAAAACTCATACCACAGCTTTTACAGGTAATTATGCCAGCACTGCTGCATATTACTTTACCATCTTCGCTTTCAAAAGGTATCGATTCAAAAGCCCCGACAGGCCGGAATTCGTTAAGCTGCAAGTCCGCAAAATACTGCTTGCCTTCAAAAAGCACTACCGGCAGTACCCTATAGCCCAATCGAGGGATACTTGTTGTTTTTTCCATTTTTACACACTCCGGCCAAACCGCTCTTTATGGCGGTTCGCCCAATTAAACGAACCGCCATTTATTCAACATTCAATTCCCGTCTGCATTCGCTGCATAATCCTTCTTTCATTATTTCGTCCGGCTTGTAAGTCATGCAGTAGCTGCAGTAATGTTTCATATACTCAAGGCACTCGGTGCACATTTCAAATTCTTTGCCGCTTTTGAGTTTAGCGAGGCATTCATCGCATAAGGGATTTGTTTCATCCGCTGACAAACACATTTTTATTCCTCCAGGCCAATGAAATGGCTCTCCGTATCAAGAGAGCCATTTTCGAGATATAAAGTTCAGCCTGTTTTCTTTTCATCGAATTTTACCATTTCTTCGGTCAACTGTGTGATGGGAGTCTTAAGAATCTTTTGTGCCTTGTTTTGAAGCCATGCGTCAATCTGAGGTTTTAACCTGCTGCCGGCGGTACTTACATAATTGGTTACCGCATTGTAAAAATCCCACCTGCTGACTCTGTCCTGGTCATCGCACTTGAGCCTTGAGAGGATTTCCTGTACGTATTTTTTCTTCTTGAACAGTGCTTTTGTCAAAAGTTTCAGGGCCTGCCATTCGACACTATCCTTCATGCAGATACTGACCATGTTTGCCAGTTTGTCATCGCTTGCGATGATGTCCTTGATTATCTTGTCGATAAGTGCTTCAACAGTTACCTTCAGTTCCTCGGTATACTTGACCCTTCTGGATTTTACGATGTCACTTACAATCATACCATTGGAGCAGGCCAATCTGGTAACACGTGCCGATATCACCAGGCCAGCAACCTGACTGTAATCTGAAACGACCCTTATCCCTGTGGTAAAGCTTTCTCCGACCTCGGTTAGCTCCATCTTAGAATCCGGGAAGTCATAATCAATCTGTATGCCGTGCCTGGATTTTTTTAGTTGTGCCGTTGCCCTGATGTTCAGGCTTGTTATCGCTTCTATGAGTTTTTCCGTTGCATATCTGTGCTGGATTACCATATAGCTTTTGGGAGCAAGGCAAGCCAGTTCGTTCCTATCAACGTTCCATATCCCCATATATCTTTTGCTCAGGTAATCCTCTTGTCCTTCCTTGACGATGTGGACGTCCCGCATCTCGGCCCTGTCAAAACTTATTGCCGCATTTTTCAACTCGGCCAAACCGATATTTATTTCTTCAGCCATTTTTTCACCTTCAGACCTTCCGTCAAATGCGAAAGGCCTTCTTCTCAATCCAGAGAAGAAGCCTTTCTTAAACAATCACAATTTATCAAGGTCAATGATAACACCTTGTTTGATGTAGATTGCATGCTTTCGGTGCAGCCTCCGGAAATCTTCCGGAAAAAACAGCCCATTCGTTATGGGTACCGCAGTTGATTGTTTTTTCTCTGCCATTTTTATTTTCCAAAGCCGCGATTGATTTTCTCCTGTTGCTGTTTTTGTCAAGTTATTCGAAGGGCATGCGGCACATACACCATAATGGTCGGGATTGTCGCTCATCACAATTACCTTTCTGCACACAACACAAATCAAGCTCATCTTCGTTCCTCCAGCCAAACCGCTCTGTGGCAGTTCGCACCATGACTATTGCGAACTGGCATTCTCATCTGAGCCATCGCTATGATTCAAAATTTATGGAAGACCGTTTAATAAAAACGGTCATTCCATCATAGAAATCTCTTCGGCAATGTCTCCATTAGAGCCTTCTTTCTGCTTTTCGATAATCTTATCGAAAACCTTCTGAAGGCAGTAGATAGCCAGCGGTATCTCGTTTCTGCTGAACGAGCCCGAAGACTGCCAGTTGCCGTCTTTGTCCTTGTACCTTCTCTGAACCGTTGCCTTTAACAGGGTGACGGTTTTACCCTTTATCTGCACATTGTTCTCCCACAAAGCCGCTGAAACCTGACCGGCTTGCCACTTGGCTATTGGCGATTGCTGTCCATTCATTTTATTTACCTCGGTGTCCTTCATCTGATGTGAAAGACCCTCTTACCACCATTGTGTTAAGAGGGTCTTGGCTGACTTATAAATTTTTCAGTAAGTAAGATAAAAAAATCGCACTTTGCCAGGTGGGGGTTCAGGGGGCCGCAGGCCCCCTGAAGGTTGGAAGGCCGCCGGCTCGTCCGGCGGCAATTCCCCCAACGCCGAAAGCGGAGCATGAAAGAAAGATTACGATGATATGTTCGTGCGAACCTGTTCCATCAGCCTGATTTTTTCCATAGCCTGTTCAGCCTCAATAAGTGCGGCAAGCTCTTCTTTGATGACCATCTGCTCGTACCGGTTAAGACATTTATCCAGCTCAAACCAGGATATAAGGTCATCGACCGGCAGAATCTGGCCGAACTGGTCTGTAGGAAGTTTTCCCTGTTTGCGTATAAAGGCGACTATGTCATGCTTCTTATATATGTTCATTTTGACCTCTCCAGGTAATCAGACTGCGTCGGTTCACCTTCTCTATAGGGAACCGACGCAGCATAAAATGGAGTCGCTACTCCAGCGACTCCCAGAACTTCTTTGCCTTTTTCAGGCGTCTTTCCTTGCTTTGCTCTTCAAGCTCGGCAATCTCACGCTGTAAGCGTCTTAATCGCAGGAAACGCCTGGCAAGGCCGTGCATCTCGGCATCTACGATGTCATCTACGTCGAGAATACCCCTCAAAACATGCTTTATGACCTCATACTTTGCTATTGTCTTTATATGGCTGCTGACAAGCCCTATCATAAGCCGCTCGTTGGCAAGCTCCTCTTTAAGCTTTTCTGCCTTATACAATGCCTTGTCAAAATGCACGTTCCTGTCAAAATCCACTGTCCCGAATGCACCCACCTCGATTGTACCGTCCTCATCAACGTCCCGCCTAATCCAGCCTTTGCGTGTCTTGACAGGTAAGGCCAATATCGGTGCAAACTCACTTTTCAGGTATATCCTCTCAACCTCCGCCGGGTCTATCAAGTCCTCGTCGTCGAGGTCGGCTATGCTGCCGTACCTGCTGCTGCGTTGTCTCTTTAGTAAAGGCGATACAGGCACCTCTACACCGTCAAACACTTCAAATCTTATTTTTTGTTTCATTTGAAACAACCTCCGTCTTTCGACAGACTTGTCCGAAAGACGGGGGTAAAAGTAAGACGTGCAAGAGGGTCGAGGGTTCTGGCTGTGAAGAAGACTAATATTAAGTGTGTTCGCAAGAGTGCGAACATATAATACACGCTTCGCACACAGACAGGTTCTTGACGTTGGCGGTGAATTGCGAATTTTTGCCGTTAGCAATACCGCATTATATAGCTTTTGGCGGGTCTTTTTATTATCTACCTGGCCAAAGCGTTGGCCACAATAATCCCGCCGAAAGATTTATTTGCGGGTATTGCGTGGGGAAAATTCCTGATTGGCAAAGCTACAGAAGCTTTGTCAATCTACCTCGCAGCTTGCTGCGACAACAAAAAAAATAAACTAACCATTGTTTCTACGCTCTTAGTATAATGGCATAAGTTCACGGCTGAAACAGTTCATACACCGAAGTTCTTTTCCTTCATAAGCCTTTGAGATAATCGCACTCATTTTGCAGCTTTTGCAGGTTACTACGCCCGTATTGCTGCTCATAATCAAACCTTCTTCGCTGTCAAAAGGTATTGACTCAAAACCCCGAACAGGTCTGAACTCATTAAGCCTTAAATCCGCAAAATACTGCTCGCCCTTAAACAAAACTACAGGCAAAGCCCGTGGGCTGGTTTCATTTACATTTTTTCCTTTTTTCATTTTTTCACACTCCGGCTAAACTGCTCTTTATGGCGGTTCGCCTGTGAAGGTATCGAACCGCTAAAGGCAGAAGAGCGAAGGCTCGTATAGCAAACCCTTCGATAAACCTTTAGGCCAATAGGCCGACCCGAAGGGGAAAGGTTTACGATAAAGGGTTTGCGTGAGCCTGAGCGTCTAATCGTCGGGAGCGGAGGCCTGTATAGCAGACCCTTCGATAAATCTTTAAGCCGTAAGGCTGACCCCGCAGGGGGAAAGATTTACGATAAAGGGTCTGCGTAGGCCGGAGCGAACAAACAAAAAGTAAATTAACCTTCGTACAACTGTTCCGCCTGCTTGAGCCGTTCAACATATAATTCAGCTTCAATCAATAGTGCCAGTTCTCTTTTAACTTCTATCTGCTCAAAACCCGTAAGATTCTCAGTTAGTCCGAACCAATCCATAAGCTCATTGACACCTAATCTCTGACCATAAGCATCTGTAGGCAATATGCCTGAATTACTAATGTGGCTGATAATATCTCTCAACTTATATGTATTCATTTTAAGTACCTCCGGGCTGAACGTTATCGAGGCGGTTCACCCATAGTATTGTGAACCGACGAGAGAAAGAAAAGAGCGGAGGCTCATATAGCGGACCCTTCGATAAACCTTTAGGCCGTAAGGCCGACCCCGTAGGGGGAAAGGTTTACGATAAAGGGTCTGCGTGAGCCGGAGCGGACAGCAAGACAATGACTACCACAACCTTTCGTTTCGGCTTGCTTGCAACCTTTTCAATTGCTTTGCTTATTTCATTCTGTTGTTATTCTTGTTACCTGATCTCTATCTGCTGCGCAGCACATATTGGCCCCCTCCAAGACTATCCTTGAGGCGATGATTTGCTCATTTATAGGTCTTCGGTGCATGCGATGAAGTGGATGCTCGTAGAGCAGACACTTCGACAACGCCTTTAAATCGTAAGGCCGACCCGCAAGGGAAATAGTTTACGATAAAAGGTTTGCGTGAGCCAGAGCAGACAAAAGCCTATTAAGATCAAGGTAGGATTCCATATGGGAAAAGGTGGTGTTTGACAAAAGCTCGCCATCGCTCAAAGAATTTCAAAATGCATCAATGTTAGGTGTGTTTGTGTGTGTTATCGTGTTTATTATATATTAGTCAATTTAGGATACCGCACTTAACTCCTTGTAGTTAATGAAGTTATTTGCAGGCAGACGATTGATTTAAAGTACTTTTTTATGTCGCTTGGGCTGTAATTAAGGGACTTTTCTTTAGGACTCCGTCGATTTAGGAGACTTTTTTGCCTCGAATTACGGTACTTTTTTGTGAATTAAGAGACTTTTTTGGGATCAGATAATATCCCGAAAACAATTGAAAACCTGTAAGGGCATCAGACCTATTGAGCTGGAAAAACCAAGTATGGTAAAGTCGAAATGGTCTATTCTGGAAGTGGTGCCTGGCAGCAAAGCGATCCCAGAATGGATTGACGGGAGGATTCAATATTGCCGCCACGGACCCAGATATTGCTCGACACGCCTTCCTTTAACATGGCCTGTGATTGGGCCAGCCAGATAAACTCGGAAGGCGGCATTTCACGAACAAGTCTGCAAAGATTGTTCAATCTGGACAGGGAATTTGTTAGAAACAACAGCCGGAATCCATTCAGTCTGCAGTTCCATAATTCTTCGTATCGTTTGTACCGGATGTTGTCAAAATATGAGCCGTAGTTGACGATCTTCTGCCGGACATCCTTTAGGTGCCGTTCGGAACTTGCCAATGGTTCGCTGCCACAGTCTGCTTCAAGAAAAAACAACAGACTTTTGTTTTCGGTGGTATCGGTTATTATAAAAACACCATCGGGGGTGAATATTCGTTTGCCAGCAGCATCGGCCACGAAATTTGTTATAAAGCAATGACCATACTCATCCTCAGGCAAAAAGGGTGAATTGTCGGATAAGAATCGAACCTTGATTCTGTTAAGGATTCTTTCAAGATAGCCGAGATAAATCCTGAACCAGTTTATCATCAGTTGGTGATCCACAGCCGAGATACTTTCCGCCAAGACTTTTTCATAAGGTGTCTTTTCAGCAAGGATGCCTTGTGATTTTAGTATATCGATTGCCTGTTTGGTAAGGCTGAATAGTCTGTCAGGTCGGCCTCGGCCATGGCCTAACTCGTGTAACTGGACCAGCAGATAGCCTTGATTTTCAATTTCGCTTAATTTTCGTCTGAGGGACTGCTTGTTCCGGTCTAATAAAACTGTTATCTGGCCAGAAGTGAGGATTCTGTGCTCGGCGATTGTTTTGAGTATATCGAAATCTTTTTCTTTCAGTTCTGTTGGCACGGGCTGCTCCATTGGTTTTACGCCTTCAAATTGCAGGATTATTGCTTCACTATAAATAGCGGTAGCTATGTACCGATAGTTTCACTCTTTTGGTAAGAACTTTTTGTGGTATAGAAAAAAAGGGGGTTTGCTGCTATGATACGGAAAAGTAGTCTTCAATGGTATGTATTGTTTATGACAGAAAATATTAAAAAGGCACTGAATAAATACTGGGGTTATGATAGCTTTCTGCCGTTGCAGAAAGAGGCTATGGAGTGTATCAGCCGTGGGCAGGATTCGATTGTGGTTCTGCCGACCGGTGGCGGTAAATCACTTTGTTTTCAGGCGCCGGCTGTAACTATGACGGGACTTGCCGTTGTGGTCTCGCCATTGATATCTTTGATGAAAGACCAGGTTGATGCATTGACCGAATGCGGTGTTCCCGCTGAGCGTATTGATAGTTCACTTTCATCCAACGAGCAGAAAGCTGTCCTTGCGAAGATACACAATAAAACGCTTAAACTTCTTTACTTATCTCCTGAACGGCTGGTTTCAGATGGTTTTCTTGAAGTTCTGCGAAAGGTTGAATTATCTTTTATCGCTGTTGACGAAGCTCACTGCGTCAGTATGTGGGGACATGATTTCAGGCCGGAGTATCGCCAACTGGGATTATTAAAGCAAGTATTCCCTGACGTTACTATTGCTGCCTACACGGCTACTGCCACGGAACAGGTTCGTAATGATATTGCCCAGCAGTTGCGACTCAAAGAACCTGAAATGCTAATCGGTTCATTCGACAGACCAAATCTGGTTTATAAAGTTCAGCTGCGAAAGAACGTAATAAAGCAGGTTTGTGCCGTACTTGATCGGCATAAAAACGAATCCGGTATTATCTACTGTATTCGACGCAGAGATGTCGATGAAATGTGTTCTCAGCTGAGCAGCCAGGGTTACAGTGTCGCACCATACCATGCCGGAATGAATGACGAAGATAGGAAGACAAATCAGGAGGCATTCATCGAGGAGAAGATAGATACTATTGTTGCTACAATTGCATTCGGCATGGGTATCGATAAGTCGAATGTGCGATACGTGATTCACACAGGAATGCCTAAGTCACTCGAGCATTATCAGCAGGAAAGCGGCAGATCAGGCCGTGATGGTCTTGAGGCTGAATGCTGCCTTGTTCTATTCAGGCGGTGACTACGGTATCTGGAAAAGCCTTATGAGCGATATGCCGGCAGAAGCTCAAAAGATTGCTATGGTCAAGCTCAGCGGAATGTATAGCTACTGTACCGGCGGAGTATGCAGACATAAGGCGATTCTTCGATACTTCGGCCAGAGTCTTAACAAGGATAACTGTAGTGCCTGTGATATGTGTCTCGGCGAACTGGATTACATAGATGATGCATTAGCAACTGCCCAGAAGATTTTGTCCTGCATCGTTCGTCTTAACCAGCAATTTGGCGGCAACTATAACGCTTTGGTACTAACAGGCTCAGAAGATAAGCGAATAATAGAAAACAACCATGATAAGCTAAGTACCTATGGCTTACTTAGCAACTATTCAAAACACATTGTACATGATTGGATTGAACAGCTTGCCGGACAGGACTATATTGAAAAGACCGGTGAGTATAATGTTCTGAACGTGACGGCGAAAGGCTGGGCTGTTTTAAAAGGCACAGAAACACCTCGCCTGCTGAAACCTGCACAAAAGCCTGCTAAAGTCTCCAAAGTTGCCGCAGATTCCTGGGATGGTGTTGATAAGGGCCTGTTTGAAACCTTGCGAAAGTTGCGGGCAACTATTGCAGGCAAAAAAAGGATTCCTGCTTATATAGTCTTTGATGATGCGGCACTGAGAGATATGGCCAGACGAAGGCCTTCCACGCCCGAAAGTTTTCTGGAAGTCAAGGGAGTTGGTGAGAAAAAATGCCGACAGTATGGCGAAGTTGTTCTTGCCGCTATTAAGGATTACTGTCAGGCGAATTCACTGGAGATGGATATCGGTATAAATCCAGAAACAGTTTCAACCGAGTTACTGGTTAGTAAGCCAAAAGTGCATTCAAAATTGAGCGAGGCAAGGCAGCTTACCTTCAAGTTGTTCGAGCAGAAACTTTCTATAAAGGAAGTAGCAAAATCTATCAATCGGGCGGAATCGACCACAACTCAATACCTGGTTGAATACATTAAGCAACAAAAAATCAGTGGCCCATCTCCGTGGGTTGATGAGCGAACATTTAGCCTTGTCGTGAATGCCGCAAAACAGGTTGGTAGCGAGAAAATGAAACCCATTTTTGAGTTTTTAAAGGACAAAGCGGATTATACCCAAATCCGAATCAGCCTTGCTTGCCTTCGTAATACCGAACCGAGGTAAGTAGATTTCATCAAATTCTGGGGAAGAACCCCCATTAACATTCGCAAATGACCTATGGATTGAATGTCCGCGGGTCTTTTCATCCTTTTTTCTGGGTTAAAAACGAAGGTGTAGCTATGACACTTTGCTACCACAATCGCCACAATAATTAGCACTGCCAATCAACCGGTGGTCACATACAGGACATCTTCGCATAAAGATCAATGGCTTACCACTGCTCTTAGGATTATGCCAGCATAGCGCATGTGCCACGTCGAGCGTAAGCGAAATTTTTTGAATCACAGATTATTTCGCATTTGAAAAGCTACGGCTTGTGTATATCTGCTTTAACTGTAAGTACTTAAAATAATTCTTGTATTTGCCCAGAAACACAATATAATTCTATTTGTGCTAAAAACAAATGGAGTTGTATGAATGGAAGCTTCAAAGAAGGTTCAAATTTTGGTGACTTGGATAGGTCATACAGATCTTAGAGCTATGGCTCAAGATCAATCAAAAGGCGACCTGTCCGAAATTATAAAAGCTGTTCAAACCATAAACCTGCAAAAAGGAGAAGTGGGGCCGGTTAAAACCCTTCTCGAAAAAATAAAATTTGATGATGTTTTTTTACTAAGTAACTATTCCACAAAATTGAATACCCTCTATCAAAAATGGTTAAAGAACGATGTAATCATTCTATCGACATCAATTAAAAACCCTACTGACTACAAGGAAATCTTTGTTGAAGCTGAGTCGGCTTTGTCCAAGATTACCCAGAAGTACAAAAAAGGAGCATATGAGCTTTCTTTATTTTTAAGTCCGGGTACACCAGCCATGGCAGCTATATGGGTTTTACTGGGTAAATCAAAATATACTGCAAAGTTTTATCAAACTTACGATGGTAAAGCGTGGGAGACAGATATTCCTTTTGACTTAGCAATGGATTATGTCCCAGAGCTTCTTAAGGACAGTGATAACATTTTCCAGCATCTTGCAAGTAAAAGCCCTCAAGAAATTGCTGGTTTTGAAAACATAGTTGGTGATAGCAAAGCAATTCGTCTTGCTGTAGGAAGGGCCAAAAAGGCTGCTATAAGAGATGTGCCAGTACTTCTGTTAGGTGAAAGTGGTACTGGCAAAGAAATGTTCGCACGTGCAATACATCTTGCCAGTCGCCGTAGCAATAAGCCTTTCATTCCGATTAATTGTGCGGCTATTCCCAGAGAATTAATAGAATCGGAATTATTCGGTCATAAAAAAGGAGCGTTTACAGGTGCTAATTCTGATCGTGATGGAGCATTTAAGCGGGCAGATGGGGGCATTCTTTTTCTTGATGAAGTTGGAGAATGTGATCCTGAAATACAGGCAAAATTACTTAGAGTGTTACAACCACCTCTTAACGAGGACCCCTGTGTAAGGGAATTCTGCCCTGTTGGGAGTGAAATGCAGGAACGTTCTGATGTCAGGGTTATCGCAGCAACAAATAAGAACCTGATCGAAGCTGTAGAAAATAGCAAATTTAGAGAAGACCTGTATTATCGATTAGCAGTTATCACTATTAAGCTCCCGCCACTACGCGAGAGAACCAGTGATATTGAAGCAATAGCTAATTCTCTGCTTGTGCGAATTAACAAAGATTTTGGGGCACAAGAACCAGGTTATAAGCACAAAAAACTTTCTGTTAGTGCAAATGCATTTGTAAAAAAATATACTTGGCTTGGTAATGTAAGGCAACTCCATAATGTTTTATTGCAGGCCGTGGCAATGAGTGAGAAGGAAATTATCGAAAAAGAAGAAATAGAAGCAGCTATTTCCGATGTTCCACGTTCACGCGATAAGTCTGATGTTCTTGAGTATCCATTAGGAGAAGGATTTAACCTTGAAAAACACCTTGAGGATATACAAGTCCATTATTTACAAAGAGCTATGAAAGAAGCTGGTGGGGTCAAGACAAAAGCTGCTGAACTTTTGGATATTAAAAATTATCAAACTTTGGATGCTCAGTTGAAGAGATTAAAAGTTAATTGGAAGTAAAAATTATAATGCGATTACATCGAAAACAAATCCAAAGAAAAAATTTGGCACAGTGGTTGCTAAGGAATCAGATATGCAAAACTATGTGCCACAAATTAGCCATGGAAGCCATAGAGACTTTTCCGAAGGGAGTGAGTTCATGAAATCCGTGAACTTTGAATTTCTCCGACAAGAATGGCCTCACATTGCCTCTCTGGCTGGCTTTGCAGAAATGTATGCTAATACGGATCCTATAAGCTCTTTGATTAAATTACGAACTTATGCCGAGCAAATAGTTGAAGTAGTATATGAACAATTTGGGCTTCAACGACCATATAATCCCAATCTGATAAATCTGCTGAATGATGATTCTTTTAAAGAATCTGTGCCTCAGGTTGTAGTTACAACCATGCACGCAATAAGAAAACATGGTAACATAGCAACTCACCGAAATGAAGGTTCTGAAAAAACTGCGTTATGGTTGATTGAAGAGGCTCACAAACTGGGCCAGTGGTTGTTCTTATCTTTCACCGGGCACACCAAAACCGAAATTCCTGAGTATAAAAAGCCAACACCTGAAGACTTTGGAGTAACTTCAAAATCACAACTTCAGCGAGAAAAAAAGTCATTGCTGCAAAAGATGAATATCCAAGAAGAAAAGATGCAGCAATTGCTTGATGAACTTGAAGCTATTCGTAGAGAAGCTAAGGTCGCCAAGGCCTCCGAAGAAGAACTTAAAGTTAAGATACAGCGTGCCCAAACAACTTTGAATGTTCTTAATTTTAATGAAGAAGAAACCCGTAAACATTTAATAGATACAATGCTTGTTGAAGCGGGCTGGAATGTCGGAAGCGGCGTTTTATCAACAAATGATGTTGGCAAGGAAGTTGAAATTCGATATCAACCAACTAGTTCTGGATTGGGTGCTGCCGATTATGTTCTTTTCGATGAAGATGGCTACGCCCCACTTGCTGTGATAGAAGCAAAACGGACTTCGTATGATCCTAATATTGGAAGGCAGCAAGCCAAGGATTATGCAGATGGCCTTGAAAAAGAAAGAGGGCAGCGGCCCATAATATTCTATACAAATGGATTCGATATTTGGATTTGGGACGATGCAAGAGGTTATAGGCCACGAAAATTATTCGGATATTATTCCCGTGATAGCCTTCGTTTTCTAATTCATCAGAGAAAAAATACGCAGAATTTGTCTGATGTTTCTGCAAATACGAAAATTATAGATCGCAGATACCAAATAGAATCAGTTACCAGGGTAAAAGAAAGATTTCAGAATAAGTATCGGAAATCGCTAATCGTACAGGCAACCGGAACAGGCAAAACTCGTGTTGTTATTGCGTTATGTGAAGCTATGTTAAGGGCTGGATGGGTTAAACGGATTTTATTTTTGTGTGATAGACGTGAGCTGCGTAAACAAGCCAAAAACGCTTTTAGCGAATTCATGCAAGATGAATCTATTGTGTATGTCACGTCTAAGACATACCAAGACAAACATCATAAAATATATCTCGCAACATATCCAGCAATGATGAAGTGGTATGACCGCTATGATGTAGGTTTCTTTGATTTGGTAATTGCAGATGAATCTCATCGCAGTATTTACAATAGATATCGTGAGCTATTCTACTATTTTGATGCCTTACAGGTAGGCTTGACAGCTACACCGGTAAATTTTGTTTCCCGTAACACCTATAGATTGTTTGAATGTGAGGATAAAGATCCTACCGCCCACTACGATTATGATGATGCCGTTAAAGACGGCTATTTAACACCGTTTGAAGTTCGCACATTTACTACGCCTTTCTTGCGTGAAGGCATTAAATGGTCCCAGATGACCGAGAATCAGAAACGTGAGCTTGAAGAACAGGAAGAGGCCCCTGAAACAGTTGAATATGAGCAGCGAGAAGTAGATAAATATATTTTTAACCGAGATACTAATCGCCTTATTCTGCAGAATCTTATGGAAAAAGGCATCAAAATTAATGACGGCAGTGTTCTCGGGAGAACCATTATATTTGCCAGAAATCATAACCATGCTGTTTTACTCCAGAACGTATTTGATGAAATATACCCACAGTATGGAGGTAATTTCTGCAGAGTCATAGATAACTACGATCCACGTGCTGAGGAACTCATCGATGACTTTAAAGGGGTTGGGAAAAACAAGGACCTTACTATCGCTATATCTGTAGATATGCTCGATACCGGAATAGATGTTCCGGAGATAGTTAACCTCGTCTTTGCCAAACCAGTCTATTCTTATGTCAAATTCTGGCAGATGATAGGAAGGGGTACTCGCCTATGTAAAAAACTCTTTGGTCACAATAAGGACAAGAGCAAATTCCTTATATTCGACCACTGGAGCAACTTTAAGTACTTTGACGAAAAATATACCGAACCGGATGATAACAACACATCTAAATCATTGCAGAGGCTTCTTTTTGAAGATCGCATTGGCCTGGCAGAAACTGCTATTGATAAGCAGAATACTGAAGGTTTTGATATCGCAACCAATTTACTGCTTGAGGATGTTCGAAGTTTACCAGATAAAACTTTGGCGGTACGTAATAAATGGCGTGAAGTCAAGACTGTCCAAGCTGACGGCGTTATAAAAGCATTTAATCCGAATACAAGAATAGCGTTGAAAAATGATATTGCTCCATTGATGCAATGGAGGGATATTTCTGGCCATCAAACCGCCTATCGTTTTGACCGTCTTTGTTGCCAGTTGCAAATTGAACTTTTGAAACAATCCGGGAGATTCCATGATTTAAAAGACATGCTTGTGCAGCAGGTAGCTGTTCTACAAATAAATCTGAATCCGGTCAAGGCCAAGATGTCTGTTATTGATAATGTCAAATCCGGCGAATTCTGGGCTGAACCATCATTGAATGATATCGAAACCATTCGAGCAGAGCTCAGAGGTATAATGAAATACAGGGCCTCGATAGAAGGCCCCGGACCTTCAATTCCAAAGGTTATAGATATAGCGGAAGATATTTCTTTAGTCGAAGATGCTGTTTATAAGCCAAGATTAGTTGGTCTTGAGTTAATTGAATACAGAAACCGCGTACAGTCTGTCTTGTTGAGGTTAATGGATCAAAGTCCGGCATTACAGAAATTAAGGATGGGTCAAGCTATAACCACAGATGAACTCAAAGGCCTGGCTGCTTTAGTTGTTGCCCAGGAACCAGACCTTAAGCTTGAAGACCTCAAAGATTATTACCCTGAAGCCGATAGCACCGAAACTGTTATCCGTAGCATCGTAGGACTTGACGCTGATGCTGTTGAGCAGAGATTTACCGAATTTGTCCAAAAGCATAACCTTAATTCAGCACAACAGCGTTTTCTGGATTTGCTTAAGACTTTCATTGCTCGTCACGGCAGTATTGAAATTGGAGACCTTTACGAGGCTCCTTTTACATCACTTTCGAGTGAAGGGCTTGATGGTGTGTTTGAAGAACCTTTAGCAGTTGAACTGATAAAACTGGTTGAATCATTCAAGGCGATTTAATAATGGAGTTTATTAATGATAACAGGAGAACTAAGGAATAAAGTGGATAAGCTATGGGAAGAATTCTGGACTGGGGGCATAACAAATCCGCTTACGGTAATAGAACAGATTTCCTTTTTGATGTTTGCAAGAAACCTGGACTATCGTGAAAGTATAAATGAACGAAAGGCTCACAGATCAAAAGACCCTGATTCCATCAAATTTATCTTCAAAGGGCCAAACGATCAGCGACGTTGGAAAAATCTGTTGCAGGAAACAGATTCTCGCAAGCTCCTTGAAACAGTCCGCGATCAGGTATTTCCTCATTTCAAAGCCATTGGTAATAACGGCTCTACCTATAGTGAATATATGGCCGATGCCCAGCTTATGATTCAAAAGCCGTCACTGCTTAGAAAAGCAATGTCGATGATTGATGAATTACCCCTTGAGCATTCCGATACTAAGGGGGATTTGTATGAATATCTCCTCAGCAAACTAACTACCGCCGGCATTAATGGCCAATTTCGCACCCCAAGGCATATTATTGATGTTATGGTTGAAATGGTTGATCCAAATAAAACCGACCTTGTTGGCGACCCGGCCTGTGGCACAGGCGGTTTTTTAGTACGGGCATACGAATATCTGCGAAAAAAATATACCTCAAAAAGAGGTGTTATCAAAGATGACCATGACAATGATGTTTATACATCTGATTTACTTAGCCCGGAAGAAAGAAAACATATTCACAACAATATGTTTACCGGTTTTGACTTTGATATGACAATGCTGCGGATTGCTTCTATGAACCTGATTCTTCACGGACTTGAAAATCCCAAAATTCATTATTGTGACAGCCTGTCCAAGCGGATGCCGGAAAACTTTTCCAAAATGGCGTTCAATCATTTTGACATTGTATTGGCGAACCCTCCTTTCAAAGGTTCTCTGGATTACGAAGACGTAGATGTTTCTCTTACCGGTAAAATCAAGACTAAAAAAACCGAGCTGCTTTTCCTGGCACTAATGATACGGATGCTAAAGCTTGGCGGTCGCTGTGCAGTAGTCGTCCCCGATGGTGTTCTGTTCGGTTCTTCAAAAGCTCACACAGACCTGCGGAAAATGCTTGTTGAGAACAATCAGCTTGAAGCAATAATTTCCCTGCCCTCCGGAGTGTTCAAGCCTTATGCAGGAGTGTCCACCGCTGTAGTAGTCTTTACTAAAGGCGATGAAAATACTGAAGGACAGACTGAAAATGTGTTTTTCTACGATGTTCAGGCCGATGGGATCAGCCTTGATGATAAACGAACTCCAGTGACAGAAAATGACCTTCCAGATGTAATCGCCCGATGGAAACAATGGGATCATGGTAAAAAGTCGGCTCTAAAACAATTAGAAGATAGGACACATAAATGCTTTTATGTGCCCCGAGAAGAAATTGCTGAAAACGCCTACGATCTATCAATAGCAAGGTACAAAGAGCATATTTATAAGGAAGTTAAGTATGACCATCCCAAAATAATCATAGAACGTCTCCATAAGCTGGAAAATGACATTATTGGTGACATAAAAAAAATGGAGAATGTGCTGAAATGATTGGTGTTTTACCAAACAACTGGAAATACGTGCGACTTGCTGAATACTGTGATGTCAGAGATGGTACTCACGATTCTCCAAAATATGTTAGTAGTGGTTATCCGTTAATCACATCCAAAAATGTAAAAGATGGGTATATTGATTTTAATAATATAAGTTTAATATCAGAGGATGATTTTAATAACATCAATAAAAGATCAAAAGTAGATTGGGGTGATATTATAATGCCAATGATTGGCACTATAGGAAATCCATTGATTGTAGAAACAGATCAAGAATTTGCAATAAAAAATGTCGCATTAATGAAGTTCAATCAGAAATTACTTTTTAATAGATATACATACTACTTTCTTAAAAGCCCATTATTTGAATATGGTTTAAACAAGATCAACAGAGGTGGAACACAGAAATTTATATCATTAGGTGATATAAGAAACATTCAAATTCCGTTACCACCGCCACCTGAACAAAAACGGATTGCTGCAATCTTAGACCATGCAAATACAATTTGTAAAAAACGCCAACAAACTATTAAAGAGCTAAACAATCTTATTCCGTCCATTTTTTATGATATGTTTGGTGAACATGGTCTAAATCCTAAGGCGTGGCCAAAAAAGAAAATTGGCGAGTATTGCCTGAAAGTGGAAAAGTATGACCCTACACAATCGCCAAACAAAGAATTTATGTATATTGATATTTCATCCATAAATAACATTGACGGGCAAATCGAATCTCCTCAGACACTCTTAGGTAAAGATGCACCAAGTAGGGCAAGACAAAAAATGAAATTAGGTGATGTTATTGTTGCTACGGTAAGGCCAAATTTACGAGGCACTGCTTGGGTTACAGCAGAATATGATAATCAAATATGCTCTACGGGTTTTTCAGTCCTTAGGCCGGATCAAAAACATCTTACCACAGATTATTTGTATACACTAACACGCGATATGTGGTTTACGAACAGTCTCATTTCGATGACAACAGGAGCAAATTATCCTGCTGTAAGGCATAAGGACATTCTTAATTTGTTGATTCCAGTTCCACCAATCCATCTCCAACATGATTACAGCAAAAAAATTATGATGCTTCGCAATTTACAAGAAAAGGCACGGATAGCAATGCAAGATACTTCTGATTTATTTAATAGCTTAGTCCAGCGAGCATTTAAGGGGGAGTTGTAATGCAATGAATAACAGAGAGATAGCATCGTTGTTTTGGTTTTTGGCATTAATTGCTTTCGTGGTTCGAAAAAATCCTGCGATTATAAACTCTTTTAAGTCTGTGATTGATATCTTATTTTCAAAAAAGCTGCTAACACTCTTTGGAATCATTGCTATCTATATGGCCCTGGCTACTTTGCTATTAAAATACTTGGGGTACTGGGAATTCTCACTGTTAAAGGGGACGGTATATTGGATTGCATCGGTAGGAATTGTTTCCATATTCAAAGTGTGCGAACAAAATCAAAACAAAAGTTTTCTTAAAAAATTCATCCTTTCAAATATTGGATTTATAGTGGTGATACAATTTCTATGTGACGAATATACCTTTCCACTATGGTCGGAGCTTCTTATTGTCCCGTTTATGGCGGTCCTTGCAATGATGGGAGTTGTTGCGGCCTATAAAGATGATACTAAGGCCGTCTCTAAGGTAGCTAATTTCATATTAGGTGCGCTGGGATTTGCGATTTTATTAAATGCTATCCGTGGCGCTTACCATGACTCCGAAAATTTGGTCAGTATGGTAAATCTAAAGTCAGTTATCTTGCCCTTGGTTTATTCCTTGGCGTTTTTGCCAGTTATATACTTATTTGCCGTATATACAACATACGAAAATCTGTCAGTACATTTAAGCATCAAGCATAATTCAGAGATGGTGCGTAAAGCAATGTGGGTTATTTTCTGGAAATATCGGCTATCACTAAAAGGACTTGCGAAATTCCAAGAGGAAAGATTACATGATCTGTACGGCTGTGGGTCATACGATGAAATCGAGGGTGTCATTAAGTTAGGATGTACACCTCGGTAGAGTATATAAAATTTTGTATTTACACAAATGAACATGTATAAGACTGACAAGACAACTATCATAACCACAGCTAATCGGCATATTTTGGCCCATAACACTTTGGCACAGGTATTGCATAGATACCTTTGTGAGTACAAAAATGATTATGTTAACAAATGTGTCAAAGTTAGGAGTAAATGATCATGGGATATGAAATTGATTTCTTACCAGCGGGAAACGGTGAAAAAAGCGGTGATGCAATAGCGTTCCGCCTCGGAAACCTTAAGGGCAATCGTTCTGAGCAAATGGTAGTTGTTATTGATGGTGGCTTTAAGGAAACCGGAGAGGAACTCGTTCAGCATATAAAAAAATACTATAACACAAGCCATGTAGATATAGCCATTTCAACACATCCTGATGCTGACCATGCTGCTGGACTGATGGTCGTTCTTGAACAGATGACAGTGGGCCAACTCTGGATGCATCAGCCGTGGAATCACACTGATGATATAGCCAATATGTTTGTAGATGGACGAGTTACTGATGACGGAGTTCGAGAAAAGCTTCGCAAGGCCTTGGAGGATTCAAGACAGCTTGAAACTTTGGCCAACAGAAAAAAGATACCCATCTATGAGCCATTTGCCGGGATGAAAGATTCAACAGGTTTTATAACTGTTGCAGGTCCAACGGAAGAGTATTACGAATCATTATTACCTGAGTTCAGGGCTACACCAGCTCCCAAAATGAGCTTTTTAGAAAGAACTATAGAGGCAGGGGTTGGCTTATTAGCAAAAGTGGCGGAAGCTTGGGGGGTTGAGACATTAACTGATGAGGGTGAAACAAGTGCCGAAAACAATTCCAGCGTAATCCTTCGAATTTGCTATGACGGAAAAAATCTACTACTAACAGGGGACGCAGGAATGCCAGCGTTAACAAATGCTGCCGATTATATGGAATTTATTCTTGGTGCCGATCCATCGGAGTGGGATTTCGCACAAGTTCCTCATCATGGCAGTAAAAGAAATGTGGGACCAACCATATTAAATCGAATTGTCGGTCCAAAGTTGTCTGAGCAAACTAAGAAAATGACCGCCTTTGTGTCTGCTTCGAAAGATGGCGAACCAAAACACCCCGCTAAAAAAGTTACTAACGCTTATCTACGGCGAGGTGCCCCCGTCCACGCGACAAAAGGTACAACGAAACGTCATTCTCATGAAGCTCCAGACCGACCAGGCTGGTCGGCAAGCACACCATTACCTTTTTACGGAGAAGTTGATGAGTGAAATATGTACCTGACACATATACATTAAAGGCAAGGATAGCCCCTGTATTGCTTGTAGCCTTGCCGCTAACATTAATAGCCTTATGCTGGCGTGCGGAAGATATGGCTAAATGGAAGACCGTATGGTCTGTTGTGTTGGCCAGCGGGGGTGGGATCCTTTTGGCTCAACTGGGACGTTCCAGGGGTAAGCTTTTAGAACCAAAGCTATTCGAGCACTGGGGAGGTAAACCGACAACACTGAGATTGCGACATAAAAACAGCTTAAACCCGGAACTCGTAAATAGATACCATAAAAATATTGTTCAAATAATGCCAGAAATTCAACTGCCGACAAAAGAAGAGGAAGAAAAAAATCCTCAACAAGCAGATAATGTCTATGATTCGACTATAAGAGCCTTGATAGCTAAGACTCGGGACACTAAAAAGTTCCCCCTGATCTTCAAGGAAAACTGCAACTATGGATTTCGACGAAATTTATGGGGATTAAAAAGGTATGGAGTTTTTCTTGCTACTGTGGGGTGTATTTCAGTATTCGGTATTTTAATTTATGATTTTCTCCAAACAAAAAGATTTAAGGAATTAGACACTTTGAAATTAACGTGTTTATGTATAAGCATAATTTTATGCTATATATGGTTTTTTGTTATTAGGAAAGATTGGATTAAAGTAGCAGCTGATGCATATGCCGACCGTCTACTTGAGTCTACCGAAATTCTTGGGAACAACCAAATATAAATTGTCATAACTTGTTTGAGGGATCAAATGATAACCAAAATAGCAATCGAAAATTTCAAAGGAATTGGTGATAGAATAGAAATCCCCATTCGACCCATTACCTTATTATTTGGCGCTAATAGTGCTGGCAAAAGCACTATTATGCAAGCATTGCATTATGTACGTGAGATACTCGAAAGGCAGAATTTAGATGCAACTAAAACACTTACCGGGGGAGATAGTATTGATCTTGGAGGGTTTGCAGAGTTTGTTCATAAGAAGGAACTAAACAGGTCGGTTGTTGTTCGCATCGATTTTAAGCTGGATTGGCGTAACGGTGATGAGCTAAAAGATTATTTGACAGACGATAAATATCTCAACGATTTTGAAGTATCATTTGATGCTAATTCTGACAGTGAGGATGAATATACCTCTTATCAGGTAAATATAGGTAGCATTGGCCATGGATTGCCGGTGGTGACTGAATTTTGGGTAGAGTTTGAAGTTGCTCATAGCACCATATTACACAAGCCATATATAGCAAGATATAGTGTTGGGGCAGAGGATGAAAAAATCGCCGATATTTTATATAAACCTGGCAACAAAGAAGCAGAGATCACAAATATCTTTAGTGAACACCCATTATTCTGTTCACATCTGGAATTTGATGAAAAAATTCATAAAGAGGTTGAGCTTCTGAAAGAATTATATTGGTATTGTGAAATCCATGATAAAGTTAAAGATATCGAATCTC
This sequence comes from Planctomycetota bacterium, assembly GCA_043816955.1. GTDB lineage: Bacteria > Planctomycetota > Phycisphaerae > Sedimentisphaerales > CAYZTY01 > JBDRHL01. The sequence goes on from JBDRHL010000057.1 coordinate 23,341, forward strand.
TGTCGATACCCTTTGAAACAAATCCTGAATATGGAGCATTGCCTGTATTAGGCGGGAAATTTGATTTGCCAACATTATTGCCGGAAAAACAGACCGAGCCGCCTAATACAAAAGATGACAAAGAGCAGAACATATCTTATAAGAAATTCCAGGATAGTGTTAGGTCTGGAAAAGCGATTGCTACTTTGTTGACACAGTATCTTATTGGTACTGCCGAATATGCCCGGAATTATCTTTTGCAATTGAGATATATTGGCCCTCTTCGAGTTGTTCCCCCCAAAGAGACTTCACAGATAGGACATCTTGATGAATCACGATGGTCTAATGGAATGGGAGCATGGGACATATTACTTAAACAAGAGAATGAGAAACTGGTTCAGAATGTAAGTATTTGGCTTAGTGAAAAAGAAAAGCTTGATACCGGTTACGAATTAATTGCAAAAGATATACGGGAAATTGATGAGTCTTTTCAGCAGAAAATGTTGAAGGTGGAATGGGAAGAAGATGATCCTGAAATAACTGGAACAATTCTTAAAGATTTACAAAGGCTGCCCCAAAAAAGAAGATTATGGTTGTATGATATTAACAAGGACACGTATGTAGATCCATGTGCAGTTGGTGTTGGTCTTTCACAAATTATTCCTGTTATAGCCGCTATATTGGCAGACAGTGCAAACTTAATACAAATTGAACAACCTGGTTTGCATTTACACCCAACACAGCAAGCAGCTGTTGGTGATTTGGTGTTTTTTGGGGCAATGCAGAGAAAAAAACAAATTCTGATTGAGACACATAGTATCCATATGATTTTACGGCTCCTGCGAAGATTAAGGGATACGCATAAAAAACACCCTTATGAAAATACCGAGTTAAAGCCAATGGACATGATTATCTTATACGTTGATTCCAGTGATGGCCCAGTAAATGTATTTGAGATAGGTGTTGGTGATGATGGTGAACTTCTCCAGCCTTGGCCGGATAAATTCTTCGATCAGGATTACATGGAGAGATTCTCATAATGCTTACAGAATATGCTTTAACACCGCACGTATTTGATGATGAACACAATTCCAACAATCCCCAATGGCTGGAACAGTTGAGGGCATTTGGAAACCGATTGTTACCGGTTGATCAAGAACAAACCTTTAACACAGTAATATCGAACCTATATAGTGGTAGCTGGTATGAATCTAACTTTCTGCAGATAATTAATAGCCTTGAAGAGCGACAAAAAACATTGCATAGTAAATTACATGCGTTGGATTTACTTAAGCAAATGAGACCTCGAATTGAAAGACATCTCATTGTTCGTCCTGCTGTTAAGGAGGATTATCCCTTAAAAGAAGAGGACTGGCACGCGGAAGCGGTTTTGACTAACGCCAGAACAACATTACCAATTCATAGAATTGTAGGTAGTTCAAAGCTTAAAGTTGAAAACAATGGCTACCGCCTTGATCAGATAAACAACAATGATAGGTTCTGGGACAGAATAGCAGATAGGCAATGGTTGGAGGCCAAAGTTGAAACGCAGGTAAATTATATAAAGAAGATGTGTTCATTTTATTCATTTATTGGCATTGCAAGCCCTCATCTTTCCTGTTTAGGCTCCGGAAGAGATCTCAATTTTGCGATTGCATTGATTAAATCAGCATTAGACAGAGAGCATGGATTGGGTGCGGTCCAACGGTTGGACTTACATACTCAGGGACCGTATACAGGAGAATCTGAGCGTAATACGTTTGCGCAAAATGTGATGAGAAGGTTGCAGCAGGAGTTCGATAATAAGGCCAGTCTTATTAATTTGTACCTTTGGCCATCACTGCTTGAAAGGCATCTGATGTTTGGCAAAGCAACCGGTGGAGAAAAGCCAAACACAGTATGGGCTATTTCTGCCACACATTTTGCCCGCCCGGATAGTGATGGGCCTAACCAAGACCCAGCCACTTTTACCCTTTTACCTACAAGCCTATCTTCTAAAGTGGCCAGTCGGTATTATAGTCCTAATCCTAATCGGAAACCATATTCAGGATCACCTTTCACCTTGGGAATACTTGGATAAGTAATTATTAAGCTTAAAAAAAGAACAGCCTCCGGCTGGCAAATTCGATGCTATAGTTATAAATGATAGGTATTAATAACATGCAAGAAGAAACATCGGCAATAAAAATCCTTAAGAAAGAAATGTAAATGGGCCCATCGAATAAAACTTCTATAAAATTGGCTCAGTGGACTGAGAAAGTAAATTGCACTACATCAAGAGATCCCCTGGGTTTAGCAAATCGTGTGTCGCAAAGACTTGTAAATCAGTTACTATATGGCGTTACTGCTATTGGCAATAGGGCTAGGTATTACTCGTATTCTCTCTGGGCGATACACGATGTGATGAAACGGGAAAAACCCATGAGTCATAAGGAACTTACAGAAGGGATATACTGGCGGGACAGTGCATTTGTGGCGGCGTGTCTAATGCATCATCAGGAAGATAATTACGATCTTGACGGGGCTGTTGGTAAAGATAAGTGCTCTGCATATCTGAGTAAGGCGGGCGACTCTATAGATTTGGCATCTATAGAGCACATCGAAAGTAATTCCGAAGGTGGCTTCGGCTTGAACTACAAAGGGTCTTTGATCAACTTGGGTTTCTTCAGGTCTGTATACACAGATGAATCTCAACAAGACACGGTATATGAGGTCTGTAAACAACCAGCAGTAGCGAACATGCTCAGTCGTTTTGAAGAGAATATCAAAGATACCGTCTTCTACCAACAATATGCCTGCCATCGACAACCAGTTCCGAGAAAGACGATTGAGGAGTTCGGCCAAAAAGTCTGCCTTTGCCTGCTTGACAGGGACAGCGCATCTGAGAGAAATATTCTGAGAGACATCTTGTTTGAGAGAATCGAAGGTTTTCAGGCCGAAAGAAGCTATCGGCCAAGTTCACTCCGTCTTTTGCTGTATTGTGCAGACTTATGTTCGAAACTGGGTGTGCCTTTCTTGGAATGGCAATTCAGAAGTATTGTCTATTACAGCCAATACTTCTCGGTGTATGAAGGCGATGATATAAAGGCTAAACCGGTGACCTTGAATCCTGGGTTACAGGATATACGCAACAGATGGCGATTCTTCTTTATGCATCATTACTTTTCTAATGCAATCGAAGGTCTTTTGGTCATTGTTCTCAACATGCTATCTGAATATGCAGAAACAGGGCTTACAATAGATGGAGTTGTGTCACTGCTGAAATCGGATGACATCACAGGTCATTTGAGAAGCCTTGTTGGCTGTAAAAGCTTACAGTTTGACAAAACAACGGTTGGAGAATGGTTTGCTCATGTTCTTGAGAACTATACGATAGGCAATAAATGCCCATGGACGTTCTTGCGTGCGGAGTGTCCAATTAGTGAAGAATGCATTGTTAAGGACTTGAGTAGTTCAATCAAATCATCAAATTCAGAGGCTGCAGCAAGGTGCCTAACTATAATCCTAATACTTCTTGAAAGATGCCGTAGACTGGAAGAAGACAAATATTGGGGGTGGGCTATAAAGGTTTCGGCTGATGATCCTCAAAGGAATATTTCAGCACCTATCCTTTATCTATATCTCAAGACTTTAAACAGAAACTGGATGGATATGACGATTGAGGATCTTTTGAAACGTATCATAAGCCGGTTCGTTGTTGAGCAACATGAATTGATGGTCCCCGAGAAGAAAGTGGGCACTTCTTGGCTCACTTTTGATGCAGGACAATTGTTCTACGAGAATTCGTTTGATGGTCCCAGCCCCGGAAGTTCGAGATTTGATTCCGCAAGTCAGATTATATGTGATCTCGGCCTGATGCATCTGAACAACAATCATATCCCAGAAATGCGTCCGTTCTCTGAGACCATTCTGTCCGAGATAATCGTATAGTAAAGAGGAAATTAAGTGTTGAACATAATGGAACAATTCGACAAACAAGGAGGTTTCAGTCATGCATTCTTGACAACATACGAATTTAGTCCAGGCTTTTTTGAGGACAGGATCCTTAAAACAAAAGCTTTCAAGTCTTGTCCCTTCATAGTCATACTGATTGACGAAGGGAAATATCAGGAAATATGCCACGACCCCAAAGGTGGACGGTTAATCAACCGTCGCTACATGCTAATTCCGGTGAAAATGCCAAGCATGCGGACTGGCGTTTTTCATCCCAAGCTATGGTTTCTGTCTGGCAAAGATCATTCAGAATTGTTCGTTGGAAGTTCCAATCTAACTCGTTCTGGTATAACCAGCAACTTTGAGATGGTTTCTTCTTTTACATATGACAAGGGTAGTGAAAACAAGCCTCCTATAGGCTTGTTCAGATCAGCATACGAATTCATACGTATGGTTGCCACTAGACACTGTTCATATTCAGAGATCCTGAAACAGACAATAAAGCAACTGCAGGTTTTATCATCAGTTTTGTCAGAAGACACTGAAAATGGAACTGATATTGAAATAATCCATAACCTCGATAACTCAATACTTGAGGCGTTCTTAGATATCCAAGGACTCATTTCTCCGAAGCTGACCGTGCTAAGTCCCTTTTTTGACTCAAACATAGGAGAAATCCTCAACGCGATTACGGAGAGGGTTCCACTTGGCTCAGTTGATATCGTCGTGCAACAAAATACGAATACGCTAGACATTGACTCATTGAGACGATGGCATAGTAGTGTTACTACCAATCTTACTGTTCGACTCTTGTCCATTCCGGGCCGTAAGCTACATGCAAAAGCACTACTATTAGAATCGCAAGACGGGAAAACTTTTTCAGCCTTAATTGGCAGTGCTAATTTTACCAGAGCCGCTTTAAGTCGAACTGCTGGTTCTGGGGGCAATATTGAACTCTGTCTGGCGCTTAGAGGAGATAGGGCTCAGTCTGTACGAATGGCTATGCAAAGCGAAGCTTTCACCACGAAGGCCGTTAGTCTGGCAGACGTTAAATCTTCTCCACAAGACAGCGAGTGGGTAGTCAAGGATGCCAAAGTCAAGCTTTACCACGCTGAGCTGGACTCACAAAATAGTTTGATAAAAACGGTGTGTCAAGTAGACGAAAATTTACGAGATACTGGCTTGAACCATCTTCTTTTGATTAGAAAAATTGGAAGTGCCGATCCTGACACCGTATGCCAAATGGCAAAATCAGACGTTGAGAAAGGGCTTCTTAATTTTTCAGTAAAGGCGGAGGACAGTTTAATCCTAAATAAAGCCGCTACTGTCGCTATTCACATAGGGACATCTCAAGGAGATCAGATATCGAACTATGTGTGGTTACTCAATGTAGTCGAAATTCACGATTTATTGGAAAAGGACTATAAGAGAATTGCCCGGCAGTTCAGAGAATCGGGAAAAGGGCTAATCGAATTTATTAACAACTACGTTGAACAGGGAATGGTTGACAAGGCAATTGACCTCCTATCTAAGTTAGACATTCGCTTTGACAACGGAGGACGAGGGATAGTGACAAGAGCGATAATTCGGACGCCTTCTTCTCCAATAACTGAGGATGATGCGACGGAGTTGATTTGGCGCCTTACATCTGACCAACGGGCAGTACTTGAAAAGGCAGTTTCAGATTTCATATCCAGACATTATGAAAAGGTTCTCAGGAGGCACTTGAGAAAACCTAATCTTAATGGTTTAGAGAATTTTTTCGATGTGATGGAAACTTGTGCAGACCTTGGAATAACAGCCCTTAAGAATGGTATCATGACCACATCGGATATCTATCGAAGCCTCTTGTACGGTTTCCAACTATTTTCGGGTAATGTCCTGACAGAGGGATATTTTAGGGCACTGTGGTGCAAGTTCTATGATGTTAAAGACAGGCTTCGAGAGGCCCTAATCCGATACAAGATCTGTGAGAGAGTTATCGCATACGCTTTAGTACTAAAGACCATTGATACCCGACATGGCACAAGGGAAGTTGGCTTTGTTCACTTGGATGACATATATGATTTGACTAGCGTCAAATACCTTTCTCACTGCTTTGACCTAGTGGGCATTGATGGAAACATTGGCGAAAGGGTAGATGCCATACTTATGGAATCATATGACAACTCTGACTACTGTAAAGTCGGATTTGATCCTTCAACAAAGAATTCTTATTTGAATGAGTGAATGGGCATATTGACAGGAATAGATGGTTGCAAAAATGGTTGGATCTGTATCTCGAAGGATATGGACACGGCCAAAATCTATTCCGAAGTTTTCCCAAATGCTAAGTCACTTCTTAAACAATTATCTGGATCCGTAATCCTCGCAGTAGATATTCCTATTGGATTATCTGAAGACGAACGACGTTTATGTGATATACAAGCTAAAAAGTTATTGGGTTCTAGGCATACCACTGTTTTTTTTGCTCCTATTCGTCCTGCAGTCAAAGCGAGTAATCATAAAGAAGCTAATGATATACAGAGAAAAATATGTCAACATGGACTTTCAATACAAGCATTTAGTATCTGTTACAAGATACGAGAATTCGATGAAATACTTTCAAGACAACCGAGATTACAGCAAAGAATTAAAGAGGTCCATCCTGAGGTTTGTTTCTGGGCATGGAACGGTAACCGCAATATTTCTTACAGTAAAAAAACCACTGAAGGCGCGATATTGCGTCATAATTTAATTGCAGATCATTTTGGTATTGAAGCTGTAAAAGATATTCGCTCGAAGTATTCTTGTAAAACCGTTGCTGATGATGATATCCACGATGCTTTTGCATCGCTGTGGACCGCTGAGCGGATTCTAAGGGATGAAGCGAGCCGAATCCCTGATACACCACGTCGTGATGAAAAAGGACTGTATATGGAGATCTGGTATTAAATGGGAAGAAATCAATGAAGACTATTGTACTTATTTCCTGTGTTAAAACAAAGCTGTCTGAGCCTGCGATGGCCAAAGACCTATATATCAGCGATTTTTCCCGAAAAGCCTATTATTATTCTGAACTTCTTAAACCGGACAGAATATTCATTCTCTCTGCAAAGTATGGACTGCTTTCGCCTGAAAGAATCATAGACCCCTATGAGATGACTTTGACGAAAATGAATGTAGCCAAGAGAAAAGAATGGTCTAATGAAGTTCTTGAAGAGTTGAGAAAATATACGGACTTGAAAAGAGATAAATTTATATTTTTGTGCGGCGATAAGTATAGACAATATTTATTATCTGACATTTGTGATTACGAAATACCAATGAAGGGACTTCGAAACGGTCAACAGAAACATTGGTTGAAGGAAAAGTTGGAACATGAGCATATGTCAAGAACTGCATCATCTACTAAAAGATCATAAGCGGCATTACTTTCCTTTTGAAGAAAGTCTAATCCCTAAGAATGGTATATATTTTCTTTATGAAAAAGGAGAATATGGCCACGGTACAGATAGGATTGTCAGGGTTGGAACTCATACGGGGGAAAGCCAACTACACTCTCGTCTCAAACAGCATTTTCTTAAAGAAAATAAGGATAGAAGCATATTTAGAAAAAATATTGGAAGAGCCTATCTTAATGCTAAGAAAGATCTATTTCTCGAACAATGGGAATATGATTTAACCCCAAGAAAAAATCGAGAAAGGTATCTTGATCGGGTCGATTTGAAAAAACTGAAAAAAATTGAAACTATCGTGTCTGGTTATATTCAGGATCACTTTTCATTTGTCGTCTTAGAAGTTACCAATAAGGAGTTTCGGCTTAAATATGAGTCTATGTTAATATCTACAATCTCGTTATGTGAGGCTTGTTTGCCGTCAAATAATTGGTTTGGCTTTCAATCACCGAAACATAAAATACGAGAAAGCGGTTTATGGCTTGTTAACGAATTATACAAAAAACCCTTTTCGATGGAAGAGTATGAAAAGTTTAAGTATGCTTTAGGAATATAGTAATGGGCCTAAAAAGATGACGTGCACCCGGGGCTTCGGGAATTACCCTAAATTCCTTGCCTTATTGCTCATTTTTGGTAATCTTAACTTTTAATGTGTTCGTCAAAAAGTTCGTCAGCGAGCAGTGGATACTGGGTTGTTAATGATTGTTAGTTGAGTGGATTGTCACTTGCAACCCTTATTTTTGACTCAAAAAACGCCTGTAAGCTCTTGAAAACAAGAGACTTATGGCCAGACTTAGGGATTTCTAATCCGTAGGTCGCAGGTTCGAATCCTGCCGGGCGCGTTCTATAACCTTCTTTTTTGTCTAAACTTACATCAATTCATCATAAGCATGATATCACCACCTGCAACAGATTTGCAACAAAATCGCTTGAAATCAGACATCTTAAGCAAGAAGAATCTTCGTTTTTAAACTGAAAACGAAGTGTCAAGATGAGTATCGGATTGATAATCCGCTGCTCCAAAACTAAAATCGCTCCCCCAAAAAATAAATCCTCAAGGCCTTGACAAAAAACTTCGAAATGTGTAAAAGTATCGGCATATATCAATAAATGGTAAGGTAATTACACATGGGTAAAAACGGCAAAAAAATGGACAGAGTCCTCAATCTTGCAAAAAAACGTGGTATGATACGCGTTCGAGACTTAACCGAAAAGGGAATTCATCCGGAATATCTACGCAGGCTCTGTGACAAAGGTCTGCTGATAAGGATGAGCCGAGGCATTTATATTCCGGCAGATAGCAAAACAACGCAAAATGTTGGTCTGGCACAGGTAGCCAAGCGTATCCCGCACGGGGTCGTATGCCTGCTTTCCGCACTCCAGTTTCATAACATTGGAACCCAAAGCCCGTTTGAAGTTTGGATAGCAATTGATCGTAAGTCTGCTAAGCCAAGGATTGATTACCCTCCGGTGCGAATAGTACGCTTCTCCGGTAAGGCACTCTCCGAAGGAGTTGAAAAAAAACAAATTGAAGGCGTTGAGGTTAAGATTTTTAGCAAAGCAAAAACGATTGCCGACTGTTTTAAATATCGCAACAAAATAGGTCTGGATATTGCCTTGGAATCGCTGAAAGATTGCCGACAACATAGACTATGCACAAATGCTCAGCTCTGGGAATATGCCAAGATATGCCGTGTATCCAATATAATGAAGCCTTACCTTGAGGCTACGTTATGAAACCAAAAGGCCGGACCAACAGAGCTGCATCAGTACAACAACGATTGCTAAACCTCAGTAAAGAAAGAGGCGAAGACCCTAATCTTGTCTTCATAAGATACACTGTAGAGCGTTTACTATATCGGATTTCCTGCTCAAAGCATTCTGCTCAATTCATTCTCAAAGGAGCGATGCTTTTGGCTACTTGGATGGGAAGGCCTCATCGTCCTACTAAAGATCTTGACTTGCTTGGTTTTGGGGACGCTTCTGCTGAAGGACTCCGGAATATTTTTCGTGATATATGCCATACAGAAGTTGAGCCGGACGGGATGGAATTCAAAGCAGATAGTATTCGAATTACTGAGATCCGTGAAGATTTGGAATATCCCGGCCAGCGAATTAAACTTGAGAGCAGGCTCGGCAACGCTCGCATAAATATCCAGATTGATATAGGCTTTGGCGACAGTGTTGTACCCAAGCCCACTCTAATAGAATACCGGACATTGCTGAATATGCCTGCACCTCTCATTCGTGCTTATCCTCCCGAAACGGTTGTAGCTGAAAAATTCGAATCGATGATTTCTAGGGGGATGTTGAACAGCCGGATGAAAGATTATTACGATTTGAGACTGATGGCCAAAGAATTCCGATTTGATGGCAATACCCTGGCTGAAGCTATAAAATCAACTTTTGCCAGACGTGGCACTGCTATCCCCAAAGATACACCGATCGCTTTAACTGCGGAATTTTCTTCAAGCCCAGATAAGAACACCCAATGGAAAGCTTTCTTAAAGACAAGCAGGCTTGATGATACGGATTTGAAACTGTCTCAAGTCATAGACGATATTTATAAATTTCTTATGCCTCCAGCTGTTGCTACGGCAAATGACAAACCATTCGCAAAGAATTGGCCTGCCGGCGGACATTGGAAATAATTGGTTATTGAACAATGGACTGTAATAAAAAACAGAAACTCAATCAACTTCACCAAGAGTTGGCTGGCATAGAATCCAGACGACAGTGGATTTTTCAGGAGATAGCTCGGCTTGAGAGCAACTCAACAACTTCTTGTTGTACGAATATTGAAATAGTAAAAGGGCTTTGCAATATATCTCCATCAGAAGATAAGATTAAACTGTTTCGCAGTTTATTTCGAGGCAGGGAAGATGTTTATCCCCGTCGCTTTGAGAGTGTTAAAACAGGCAAAAACGGCTATCAACCAGCTTGCAAGAATGAATGGATAACTGGAATTTGTGATAAACCACGGACCAAATGTGCTGATTGTAATTATAGAGAATATTTGCCAGTTACAGACCATGTGATTAAATGGCATTTGCGAGGAAATAATCCGGAAGAGTATGGCAATAAAGATTTCACAATAGGTGTCTATCCCATGTTGCCGGACGAAAAATGCTGGTTTTTAGCAGCTGACTTTGACAAGTCAACTTGGGAGAAGGATATTCAGGCTTATGCTAAAACTTGTGCTGATATGAACGTTCCGATTTCGATTGAACGCTCTCGTTCCGGCAACGGCGGTCATGTCTGGATGTTTTTTGATGAACCAATTCCATGTATGAAAGCACGAGCAATCGGCAGTTATATTCTGACTGAGACGATGGAACATCGTCCGGAATTGGGGCTTGACTCCTATGACCGGTTTTTTCCTAATCAGGACACCTTGTCTCAAGGCGGGCTTGGAAATTTGATTGCTATGCCCCTGCAACAAAAACCAAGAGAAGATGGCAATTCCATCTTTCTTGATGAAAACTTTGAGCCATATCCGGATCAATGGCAATATCTTAGCAGGATAATAAAGATTGGACGAGACCAGGTTGAAACACTGTTCAAAAATGCTTGCGACAAAGGTAGAATAATTGGTCTACAAATTCCAATTACAGAAGAGGACGACAAACCATGGGAAACGCCACCGTCAGGCAAAAAGAAAAACCAGGTCATTGGGCCATTTCCTAAAAGTATCGAAATGGTATTAGCGAATCAGATTTTTATTCCCAAGGACGATTTATCACCTTCTTTGCGTAATGCGTTGATACGCTTGGCTGCTTTTCAAAATCCTGAATTCTATCAAAAACAAGCTATGCGGATGCCAACTTATAATACTCCGCGTGTTATTTGCTGCGCCGAAGATTTCAGTGAGCACATAGCTTTGCCAAGGGGCTGTCTCAATGATGTAGCTGGATTGCTGGATGAGTTGCATATCCAGCTTATAATTCAAGACAAACAGTTTAGTGGCGAAAAGATTGATGTAAAGTTTAATGGCCAGCTTTATCCTGAGCAAGAAAAAGCCGCCGAGGCCTTACTTAAGTATAATGATGGTATTCTCGCAGCAGCAACAGCTTTTGGTAAAACCGTTATTGCCAGCTATATAATGGCTAAACGGCAGGTAAACACTCTTGTTTTGGTACATCGCCGTCAACTTCAGGAACAATGGAAAACTCGTTTGGAACAGTTTCTTAATATTGACAGCAAACAGATCGGTCATATTGGTGCGGGTAAACACAAACCCACAGGCAAAATTGATATAGCAATAATTCAAAGCTTAAGCAAAAAGGGGCAAGTTGACGATATTGTTGCCAACTATGGCCATCTTATAATAGATGAATGTCACCACATTTCCGCACCTAGCTTTGAGGCAATCGCTAAACAGTTTAAGGGTAAATACATTACTGGGCTTTCCGCTACGGTAACCCGGAAAGATGGCCACCATCCAATCATTTATATGAATTGCGGTCCTATTCGATACAGAGTGTGTGCAAAATCACAGGCAGAAAAACGAGCATTTGATCATAAATTGATCGTTAGAAGCACTACATTTGAATTGCCACCAGCTTTACAAGCGAAAGATAAAGTAACGATCAGTGATTTGTATGCTGCATTAACGGGTAATATTTCGAGAAATGCTATGATCATAGACGATGTAATGGGGGCAATATATGAGGGCCGTTTTCCTGTATTACTCACTGAACGATGTGAGCATCTGGAATATTTTAATAAAATGCTGGAGGGACGCATCGATAACTTAATTGTCTTCAGAGGTGGTATGGGTAAAAAACCATTGATTGCCGCACATGAAAAATTGAATGCCGTTTCAGAAGATAAATCAAATCTGATTTTAGCAACAGGCCGTTATCTTGGTGAAGGTTTTGATCATTCTCGTCTTGATACGCTTTTCTTGGCCTTGCCGGTTTCATGGAAAGGTACGATTGCTCAGTATGCTGGTCGTCTTCATCGTGACCATCACAGCAAAAGAGAAGTTATAATTTATGACTATGCTGATATAAATGTGCCGATGCTTGCCAAAATGTTTAGTCGCAGATTACGGGGTTATAAAGCCATTGGCTACAAGGTATCGAATAATATGGAATAGTTTGATAACTATTAATGTGAGGATATAGATATGCCCAAAGTAAAAGTACAACGCAAAATAAAAAGACAATCGAAAGATCATAAAATCAAAAAGATTTCACACCTGCGAAAACCAGAAGATATGCCTTTGGAACAATGGCAGATTGCTTTGCGTAAACAGTTCGCACAAAAACAAAATTTCAGCCTTAAAAATATTGGTGATGAACCAATTTTCTCTGAATTTACTGTTACAAATCCCCAAACCGGCGGTGAATATCGCGTTGCAATTCGCGGCCGGGGATTAGGCAATAATTATTGTTCATGTCCGGATTTTGCAGTAAATACCCTTGGGACATGTAAGCACATTGAGTTTACACTTGTCAAACTTCAGCAAAAACGTGGTGGCAGGAAGGCTTTTGCAGATGGTTTTCAGCCAGCCTATTCAGAAATTTATTTACGTTACGGTGCTAAGCGGGAAGTGATATTCAGTCCCGGAACAAAATGTCCAAAATCTTTGATAGAACTTGCTTCATGCTACTTTGATAAACGCGGAATTTTAAAGCCACAAGGTTACTCCCAATTCGATACCTTTATGAGAAAGGCCAGGGCGATCAAGCATGACTTACGCTGCTATGATGACACAATAGAATTTATCACACAGGTGAGGGACAATGCTCTTCTAAAGAAACGAATCGAAAAAGCGTTCCCAGGCGATGCCAACAGTGCTGTTTTCAGAAAGTTATTGAAAGCCTCGTTGTATCCTTACCAGCGCGAGGGAGCCTTATTTGCCGCAAAAGCGGGGCGGAGTCTGATTGCCGATGATATGGGCCTTGGCAAAACCATTCAGGCAATTGCAGTAGTTGAGATATTAGCCAGAACGGTTGGCCTTGAGCGTGTATTGATTATATCTCCGACTTCGCTGAAGCATCAGTGGAAACAGGAGATTGAAAAATTCTGTGACAGTTCAGCTCAAGTAGTAGAAGGCTCTCTTGTAAAACGAAAGGGGCTTTACGGCACTGAGTCGCTTTATAAAATCATCAATTACGAGGTTGTCCACCGCGACCTTGACCTTATTCGCAACTGGTCACCGGAAATGATTATTCTTGATGAAGCCCAGCGAATCAAAAACTGGAAAACCCGAAGGGCGCAAAGCGTAAAAAAACTTGATTCGAAATATGCCCTTGTGCTTACCGGGACACCGTTAGAAAATCGGCTGGAAGAATTACACTCCATTGTTGAATTTATAGACCGCTTCCACTTAGGACCAATGTTTCGCTTCCTTGCCGGGCATCAACATGTAGATGAAGTTGGCCGGGTGGTAGGATATCGTAATCTTTCCAAAATCGCAAAATCATTGGAAGCGATCCTTCTTCGACGCACTAAAAACGAAGTTTTGAAGGAACTACCGGAACGTCTGGATAAGAACTATTTTGTTCCGATGACCAATGAGCAGATGAAACACCATGAGGAAAATCGTGAAACCGTTGCACGCATAGTTGCCAAATGGCGTAGGTTCGGTTTTTTATCTGAAACCGACCAGAGAATACTTATGATTGCCCTGCAGAATATGCGGATGAGCTGCAATAGCACTTACCTTCTTGACAAAAAGACAGACTTCGGTGTTAAAGCCGATGAGCTTATCTCAGTACTCGATGAGATATTTGAGCAACCGGAGACAAAGGTAGTTGTATTCAGCCAATGGATAGGAACACATGAAATACTTCTGGATCGTCTCGAATCCTCTAAAAGAAAACATGTGCTGTTTCACGGTCGAATCCCAGGTGCCAAAAGAAAGGATTTGATAAGAGAATTCAAAAATGATTCTGACTGCCGAGTATTTCTTTCGACAGATGCCGGCGGAGTGGGGCTAAACCTGCAAAATGCCTCAGCAGTGATTAATATGGACCTACCATGGAACCCTGCAGTACTCGAGCAGCGTATTGGACGAATTCATCGTCTCGGCCAGCATCGACCTGTACGGGTAGTAAATTTTGTAGCTCAGGGTACAATAGAGCATGGTATGCTTTCACTTTTGTCTTTCAAGCAATCTCTTTTTTCAGGCGTTCTTGACAAAGGACAGGACGAAGTATTCTTAGGCGGAACAAGATTAAAGAGATTTATGGATTCGGTTGACAAGGCCACAAGCGCCATTCCTGAATCTATGCCTCAACAAGCCGAGTCAGGAGAAAATGGTGACGGCACAGAGCTGGAGAACTTGTCCCATCCATAGTTGGAGGTTGAAAAAAGCAATGGCTACTCCGGCCTGATTTTTAGATAATATCAGGTCAGACAATAACTTAAACTTTTTTGAAAGGAGTAGCCATGCAAAAGAAATTGTACAAAATCGCAAA
>JBDRHL010000058.1:0-14517 GCA_043816955.1 Planctomycetota bacterium
GGCTTGATACCCACAGCCAACACAAATTTTGCGACTACGGCTACCCATCCAATATTCACAAGCCTGGCATCGCGGACAAATAAATCCTCGTGGCCATCGAAGAACTTCCAAATATTCCCGACAGGCCTCTTCCGATGAAAAACCGCTTTTCCAATTCCATCAATGTTCGCGGGTAATCTTCCATGATCGCAAATACTACCGATTGTATGTACTGGAGTCAAGGAGATACCCCCTTAAATATATTTGTCTTCAAGCAGCTCTGCCATCAGGTTAAAGTTACTCCACGGTGAAACCGAAACGTTCAAGAAGAGGCAATTGATACTGGAAAACAAATTCTTCGAACATATCCGTGGGGACACCGACGGTTTCCTGACTCTCAGCAAAACCCCACATGTCGGAGCAGCGAACTCTCTTCTCATCGAAACCTTTTGCAGGCAGTTCATCTGTCCAGCCGAAACCGCCTGAACCAACATAATTACCGTCATTGTTAAGACTGAGCAATCCGTTTTTTTCCAGAAAATCCAGCTTGGCCATATAGGCATTCCGTAGAAAAGCCATCAAAATAGTGTACAAAATCAGGATTATCATACATATCAAACATTATCTTTTCAAGCCCCCGGAGATATACAAGGGTCTACCGGAGTCGATCTGGGGTGAATAAGCACAATCAGGACATCACAGATTGTCGGAGTTGTATTCGGGTCATTACTTGCTTTGAGATGGCGTTTTTGATATGATAAATCCAGTGGAGACGAAGGGAATCGAACCCTCATTCCCGCGATGCGACCGCGGTGTGCTCCCGTTACACCACGTCCCCAAATTATCCTTAGTGAGGCACAAAAACCTCTGCTGGCGACTTGCAACGAACGTTATTTTAGCATATACAGCAATAGTTTCAACATTTTTTACGGTTTTCGGCAGGTTTTGCCGTAGCCGATTGCCTAAGTTGTTTTTTTAACGGTCTTCACATATAGGGTTTTATGGGACTAACTACTCCATTTGAGCAATTGTACAGGCGATTTGGCGCGGAATTCGACGAATACGCCGGCTGGTCTTTGCCCAAGCAATTTGAAGGCGTTGAGAAGGAGAATTCAGCTTTGTATAGAAATGCTGCTGCGTTTGACCTTAGCAGCTTTGGCAGGGTTAAGATCAGCGGCAGCGCCTCGGGTAAACTGATCGACATCCTTTTTGCGACGGATACCTCTTCTCTGCAACGGGGCAGATGGATGTGGGGCCTGATCTGCAGAGAGGATGGGAACCTTGTAGATATTGCCCGCCTGGCTGATCTCGGGGAATATTTCCTTTTATTCTGCTCACCTCCCAGACGGGCTGAATTGTTTAAACTGGCAGCAAAATGTGCAAGTGACAGGGATTTCAAGAACGTCGCTATAGAGGATATAACCGAGCAAACCGGTATGATTGGTATCTATGGACCTGCATCTGCCGATACTGTTGATCAGATTGTGCCGTTCGATATTGCCTCGATGGGGCGTAACACGGTAAAAAAAGTATCGCTTCTTATGTTTTCAGCAACGGTAATTCATGGAAGCTTTCTCGGGCTGGATGGGGTTGAAATATTCGGGGGAGCAAAGACGTGCAAACTTGCTTCTGGTGCTATCGAAAAGTATATCCGGCCAGAGCAGATAATTCCCGCGGGTATGGACTGCCTGGAACTGGCCCTGGTCGAAGCTTCGGCACCCTTCGGAGTTGTCGGAAGATGTCCGAGTCATGAAATCCCATACACAGCTGTGCTAAGCAATCTGGTCGATTTCAACAAGGAGTTCATCGGGAAAAAGCTAATTCAGCAATCAGATCTCGCCGGATCAGGGCAGAGGTTGATCGGCATAAAAGCTCTTCAGTTCCAGCCGGATCCCGAACATGCGAAGATTCAGTACAAAGGAGGTAAAATCGGCAGGTGTGACAAACTGATGTATTCAGAGAGATTTGCAGGTTACATAGGGCTTGGATATGTTGGTGAAAAGTTTGCCAGCCTCGACGAGGACGTTCAGCTTGTAACCCAAGCCGGCATCTTCGATGCTCGGCTGATTGCACTACCTTTCGATTCTGACATCGCTGTGTCTTTTTATAATCAGCAAAGTATAAAACAAAAATAGGGACTGGCATTTCGAATGCAATTTTGTTATAAGGTATGATTATTTTCCCGGATTATGACAGGAGTTTTCGGGCCGGCCTGACCAAATGAGGTAATTGATGAGTATGTTCGCGATAATCAGTGATATACATTCGAATATTGAAGCACTGACTGTGGTTCTGGAAGATATTGACAAGCGGGGCATCGGGACAATTTATTGTCTTGGTGATGTTGTGGGCTACGGTCCGGACCCCCGCCTATGCCTCGACCTGGTGATAGAAAGAACCGAGAATTGTGTCATGGGCAACCACGACTACGGTGTGTTCTATGAGCCGACCAACTTCAATCTTGGCGCCGAACGTGCGAGCTACTGGAGCAGGTCATTTCTCGAATCCGAGTCTTCTGTAAAGCTGCGTAATGCCAGGTGGGAGTTTCTGGGGCATCAGAAGATGCGCTGGCAGCTCAAGAAAAAGCTCAACGGCGTCAAGGCAAAACTTGACTTTGTCCACGCTTCACCGCGAAGACCTATAAATGAATACATTTTTCCAGATGATGTTTATACAAACCCGTCCAAAATCAGCTTGTGTTTTGAACGTGTCGAGCATGTCTGCTTTATTGGACATACACATCTGCCGGGGGTATTCCTTGATGACCCGGATTTCTATTCCCCGGATGAGTTAGGCAATGTCTATCCGATCGTCGAATCTGAAAAGGCCATAATAAACGTAGGCTCGGTGGGACAGCCGAGAGACAGAGACAACCGGGCAAGTTACGCTTATATAGAAGGCAACGAGGTCCACTTTGTACGTCTTGAGTATGACTTCGAAAAAACATCGCAGAAGATATTCGCAGTTGAGGAGCTTGATGATTTCGAGGGAACCCGCCTTGCTGAAGGCAGATGAGTTAATGTTTACAATTTGAATTGAAGGTAAGCTGGTGAAATACGCAAAGCCTTTCATTGGTACATTTTTGATAGTCTACGTGTGCTTCTGCATCTGGCTGGTATTTGAATCCGGCCTTTTTGAGAAAGATACCGCCGGAACTACACAGCCGATCATACCGCTGGCGGCTGAAGTGGAGACCGATGATACAAATAGCTTACAGGCAGAACCATATCTCCCTTCAGAGAAAATCCCTTTTACCGCTCTGGCAGCCCGGGGCGGTCAGGAATATGCCGAAACTATCATGCTGGGCTCACTGGATAAAGAGACCGGCTTCAAATTTCAAGTGGAACTTGATCCTCAAGGCGGTGCGATCAGAACAGTTACTTTGAGTGAGTACTTTGAAAGGACAGGTACCGAAAGGACAGGCACCCCTGCCAAACCGCTGCAATTGCTTTCACCGGTTGTCCGGCGGGACGGCAGCACGATAATGTCACTGGCAAATGGCCGTATGTTGTTCCTTGACCAGCAGTTGCAGCTCAGGCTCGACCGGATTAACTGGAGGGCATCGGATGTCATCGCACGGAATGACGGCACAATGGCAGTAACCTTTGAGGTACTGCTCAACGATGCCGGAGGGCAAGTTGTAAGAATAAAGAAAACCTATACCGTTATACCCGACAGTTATCATATCGAATGCAGCATTAACATCGAGAATCTGTCAAATCGGCAGCTTAAGACTCGTCTGGATATGCAGGGTCCGGTCGGGATAGGCAGGGAGGACCCAAGGTCTGACAGCAGAAAGGTAGTCGGCGGCTTCATCAATGACAAAGGGCAGGTCGACGCTGTTAAACTTGGTGTTAGAGAGCTGAAAAAATCCATAAAAAAAGGAGTTGCTGCTGATCTGGTGCACAAAAAGGGCAATTACAGGTTCCTTTGGGCAGCGACATCGAATAAATATTTTTGTGCTATTTTGCGCCCTGTTCCCGCAGAGGATCACCAAAGGGTCGACTGGGTTCAGAAAAAAACCGCGGCATATTTTGATCTCTCGGCTGAATCGCCTGGCAATGAAACAGTCGGATTCGACATGAGAGTCGGGCAAAACGCGCTCGCACCTGCCGGCGAACCAGGAAGTGTGCAAAACTACGCATTTGAGCTTTTCATGGGACCCAAGGACAGAAAGTTTCTGGATAGCGAGCCGCCCTATC
Organism: Planctomycetota bacterium; assembly: GCA_043816955.1. Lineage (GTDB taxonomy): Bacteria > Planctomycetota > Phycisphaerae > Sedimentisphaerales > CAYZTY01 > JBDRHL01. The sequence continues at coordinate 4,182 of JBDRHL010000058.1, forward strand.
GCTCGGCCGGGTTTATCCAGATTATAGATTTCATGCCCTGTTTCTGTTGTCCAGCAGCAATTATTAATCCGCTGGCTTTTGCAATCATGTCATTTATGAACTGGATGTATGAATTCATACCGAACTACGGTGTTGTCATTATTATTCTGGTATTTCTGGTTCGCTTCGTGATGCATCCGATAACCAAGAAAAGCCAGGTCTCGATGAGCAAAATGAGCAGCTTGACACCGCAAATCGAGGAAATAAAGAAACGCTGCGCCAATGATAAGGCCAGGACGCAGAAAGAAATTATGGCGATGTACAAAGAAAACGGTGTAAATCCCATGATGAGCATGATCCCCATGGTGATACAGATGCCGATCTGGATATCTTTGTACAGTGCGATCTACGCTAGTTTCGATTTGCGCGGCGCCCCATTCCTGCCATTCTGGATAACAGACCTTTCGGCGCCTGATGCCTTGTTTACATTTCCGGGAGGAATTTCCCTGCCGTTTTTCGGCGACACATTCAATCTGCTGCCGATCCTGCTGGCTATTGCCTTTTTCCTTCAGCAAAAGATGATGCCGACTCAGGCTGCCGCTACTGAACAGGCGGCACAGCAGCAAAAGATGATGAAGATTATGATGCCGATTCTCTTTCCGGTTCTTTTATACAAAGTTCCTTCGGCTTTGAATCTTTATATAATGGCCAGCACCTTTGCCGGTGTTATCGAACAGTACGTGATCCGCAGGCACATCCGTGAAAAGCAGCAGCGGGAGCAAGAGGGAACAGTGGCAGTTACAGCAAAAACGGGAGGCAAGGTGAAAAAGAAAAAGCCGAAACCGTTTTTCCGTGATCACTGACATATCGTCGCGGCTTTTCACCCGGCGAAGAGATAGTAATCCTCTGCCGTGACGAGTTGGTTTTTTGTGAAATCACATGATGTATGATGTTAACGATACCATAGTTGCTTTAAGCAGTCCCTCTGGCAGATCTTTCAATTCGATCGTACGCATCAGCGGCCCTGAGACTCTCGAAATAATACGTGGTCTTTTTGCCCCTGCACCACGCCAGGTCGAGCGCAGGATATACCGCGGCACGGTTTCAATCGATGAGGATACAAAAGTTGCAGCCAGGCTGTATTTATTTATTGCCCCAAATACCTATACAGGAGATGATCTGGCTGAACTGCATATTCTGGCCGGCGAGCCGCTGCTGAACCGCCTTATTGATTCAATCCTTGCTCGGGGTGCTCGACTGGCTGGACCCGGTGAATTCACCGCAAGAGCCTATCTGAATAGCAGAATTGATCTTGCCCAGGCCGAAGCAGTCGCCCAGATTGTTGCGGCAACAAACAGATTCCAACTGAGCGCTGCTGAAAAGCTGCTCGCCGGAAACCTCGCTAAGACCACAAGCCGGCTATGCCGCGAACTGCTCGAACTGATTAGCCGGATAGAAGCCGGGCTGGATTTTGCGACCGAGCAAATCGAATTTATAGAACAGCACGAGGCAATCAGGAGAATAAATCAAATCAGAAAACAACTTCAGTCGCTGCTGGATGGAAGTATTCATTATGAGGCGATAATAAATATACCTTCGGTAGCGATAGCGGGGCCGACTAACTCCGGCAAAAGCAATCTCTTAAATACCTTACTGGGCTATGAGAGAAGTATTGTATCGCAGGAAAGAGCGACGACGAGGGATGTGCTGTCAGGATTGCTGGAACTACCGAATTCCAATTGTATTCTGTTTGATTGTGCAGGATTCGTTCAGGAGAAAAAAAACCTCCTCGAAGAGTTGGCGCATGTCGCAACGATGGAAGCGGTAAAATCTGCAAACCTGGTTTTGTTCTGCACAGATATTACGACCGAAGTTTCACCTGAGGATGCCGAAATCCTCCATGCCATTAACAATGACAGGCTTATATGCCTGGCAACAAAACAGGATCTGATTCAGCACCAGGAGGATATTACCAGACAACTGGGCAAATTGCAGAAAATGTTTGGACACAACTTTACACCTGTAAGTGCGCTAAAAGGTACAGGAATCGAAAACATAAAAGCCCTGCTTGATTGTGCGCTGGTTGATCTGGCCGGGACCTCGGCAGAATCAGATTCGCAAATCGGTTTGACCCTGCGTCACAGGGATTCGGTAAACCAAGCCATTCAGAATCTCAATGAAGCTGTTCCGCATATAGAACTGAAAAACGATGAAGTTGCATCGCTGTTTCTGCGGGCAGGTTACCATGCGCTTAGTCTTCTGGAGCGTGAAAACATCGACGATAAGATACTCGATCTGATATTTGAACGATTCTGTATCGGCAAGTAAGCTGCCTGCTTAAAATTCCAGGCCGAAAAACCGCGCAGCCGTAGCTGTTGTCTGCCCGGCCAGGGTTTCCAAAGGCATTTCTTTCAACTCAGCCAGGAAACGAGCGATATGAATAAGCATTGCCGGCTCATTTATCTTCTGCTTGCGCACCGGCTCGGGCGACATGTAAGGACAATCAGTCTCGAGCATCATTCGCTCAAGGGGGACGAGTCTTGCCGCCCGGCGAATATCATTTACATTTTTGAATGTTACAACCCCTGTAAAGGAAATGAAAAAACCCTTGTCTAAGAGAATTTCAGCCTGTTCTGCCGAGCCGGTAAAACAATGGAAGACCACGCCTTTCAAATGGCCAAACTCATCGAGGATTTCAACTGTCTGCTCAAAAGCGTTCCTCGAATGGATTATTACCGGAAGTCCCAACTGTCCGGCAATATGCAGCTCATTTCGAAAAAGGTTTCTTTGGGCCTCCTGTTTCGAAAAATTGTAATGAAAATCCAGGCCTGTTTCACCGATAGCAACGACCTTTTTCCCCTTGGTCAATTCCTTCAATTTCACCAGGTCTTCAGGTTTTGCATCCTGTGCGTAGTGTGGATGAATTCCTACGGTCGCATAGATGCCCTCATATGTCGAGGCAAGATCAACCGCTTTTTTGCTTTGCTCCAGATTCGTGCCGATCGTCAGGCAGCCCGTAACGCCTGCCTGTACACTTCGACGGAGAACAGAATCGATGTTGCTCAGCAGTTCGTCAAAGCCCAGATGTGCGTGTGTATCAAATAATTTCATTATATCTGCCGGTCTTAATCTGACGGTGTGAATGCATTTTCGTAATGCCGGATTTGCGGCCGTCCCTTTCTGCCGAGCACTATCGCAACAACATCGAATCTGCAGGGCCTGTCCTCTATCCGGTGTTGCTTAATGAAACTCCTGGCAGCTTTTACAAGTCGTGCCTTCTTTTCGCTGGTTATAGCCGACTCGGCATTGTCGAATTCTTCGTTACTTCGGGTTTTGACCTCGACAAAGACTATCGTGCCGTTTCGCTCAGCCATGACCAGGTCGATTTCACCGGCACTGCGGGAAAAGCCGCGTTCGAGCAATACAAAGCCTTTACATTTCAAAAAACGCTCACTTCGTTTTTCACCCCATTTGCCGAGCAGCTTCGCATCAGCCAGCAGTCTGCGTCGTCTGAAAATCCAGTCTAACAATTGATCATTCCGGCATTGGTTCAAACAGTATGTTTGCTGTGCCGTTGAGACAACCGCACCGATTTGCCGGTTCGTTTCCGAAGAAAATACAGCTTTGCACGCCTGACCTTACCGCTTTGTCTGGCTTCAATTTTTACGATATTGGGCGAATTCAGCGGAAATATACGCTCCACCCCTTCTTCGTTGACTATCCGGCGAACTGTGAAGTTTTCATTTATACCACGTCCTTTGCGGCCTATCACTGTACCGCTAAAGATCTGAACTCGTTCTTTGTTGCCTTCCTTTATTTTGTAATGGACGTCCACTATATCGCCGATTTCAAAATAAGGCTTATCCTTCTTAATATGTGATTGCTCTACAGATTCAAGTAATTGACTTTTCACTTCTTATCTCCTGTTTTTTTGCTTCGAGAGTTTTATATTTTTCAATTTTCTTCGCTTTTCAGCAGATCACTTCGCCATTTTCTTGTACGTTCAAGCGACTGGCGCTTTCTCCATTCAGCGATCCTGCCGTGATCACCACTCAATAAGACCTCCGGGACCCGCATGTCACGAAAAACTTCCGGCCTGGTGTATTGTGGATACTCCAACAATCCTTCGCTGAACGATTCGTCACGGCCGGAATTGTCGTCTCCAAGTACGCCAGGCAGCAGCCTTACCACCGCATCGATGACCACCATCGCTGCCAACTCACCACCCGTCAGCACATAATCACCGATGGATACCTGCTCAGCCCCGAGACCGGCACGAATCCTTTCATCGAAACCTTCGTAATGACCCGCGATCAGAATCAGTCGCTGTTCACCACTAAGCTGTTTTGCCTTTGTGTGATCGAACAGCTTACCTTGCGGCGTCAGCAGGATTGTCCTGCCAGGCTGCGAACAAAGCTCCCGAACATGCTCGAAGCAACGAAACACCGGTTCGCACATCATAACCATCCCAGGCCCGCCGCCATAGGGTTTATCGTCAACTTTGCGGTACCTGTCAGCGGCAAAATCTCTAATATTTGAAAGAACTATTTTAACCAGGCCCTGCTGCTGAGCCCGCTTAACAATCGAGTGCCCCAGAGGCGACTCAAACATTTCCGGAAAAAGCGTAAGAACGTCAATTCTCATTTATCTTTATGCTTCTGGTTGTTTGGCAGCCGCACCGTCACTCTTCTGCAACGCCTCGGCCTCAGCTTTGGCCTTGGCTTTAGCTTCTGCCTCAGCCTTGGCTTTAGCTTCCGCGTCAGCTTTGGCTTTTTCCGCTGCCTTGGCTGCTGTTATACGCTCGGTCTCGGTAAAACACCTCCCTTGGGTACGAGCTATCGCCTTGGCTTTATCCCTGCGAACGTTTTTAACTTCGGCATGCTTGCTTTTTATGCCATGCCTTAAGAGAATATCACTAACTGACTTGGACGGTATAGCACCGACGCCAAGCCAGTATTCAATCCGTTCACGGTTAATCACAATCTGCTTGGATTCATCTTTCTCCAAGGGGTCGTAATGGCCCAGCTTTTCAATCACTCTTCCATCGCGGGGTGTACGGCTGTCAACGGCATTGATACGGAAAAAAGGCCTGTGCCGCCTGCCTATTCTTGTCATTCTCAATTTTACCGCCATAATTCTTACCTTTCAAAATATATGATTAATTTCCGCAATCGCCCACTGCGATTACGAAACACGTTTACAATATAATGCATAGCCATTCATAAAAATCGCAAATATCCCTACATCGATTTTGGCATCAGCCGCAATTTTTTCAATCTGTTCATCGCTGAGTTTTTCAGCAGCACCCTTTTCATTATCTGTCATAATTGCTACAGCCTTTTGCAATTGAACCATCTCTTCCCTGCTGGGCGCAGCAAGCATGGCAAGCTCGGATCTGCCGGCATTATCAGCAAAGCGATCTCTCACCTGCCTGCCGTACTCGTCATCCGCAAAAATTGCTATTTTCTCAAGATAAGCATCGATTGATATTCTTTTTTTCAACGACGTATTACCTTACCTTTTCGTTTTATTATGCGTTTGCGTCTCGAACGTTGCTTAATTTTACGTCCTCCTCCCATCGCAGCACCTGCCAGGTCCATATTGCCGCTGAACAACGCCTTGAACCCGCCAAACGCGCCGCTACTCATCGCCTTCATCATATCGCGGCTTCTTTCGAATGTTTTCACCAGCCCGGCAACGTCGGTTACCTGCGTGCCGGAACCCGCGGCTATCCGACGACGCCTCGAAGAATCAATAATATCCGGATTTCTACGCTCAGCCGATGTCATTGAGTGCACAATTCCCTCAATTCTCCCCAACTCGCGATCATCAATATTGACATCACCCAGCTTGCTCATCCCGGGCATCATTTTAAGCATATCCGCCATACCGCCCATTTTCTTCACTGCCTGCATCTGCTTGAGAAAATCATCCAAGCTAAAGCTGCCCTTGGCAATTTTCTTTTGCATTTTTATCGCTTCATCCTGGTCGAATTGCTCCTGGGCACGCTCCACAAGGGTTACCACGTCGCCCATTCCCAGGATACGGCTGGCCATGCGGTCGGGGTGGAACTCTTCGAGTTTGTCAAGTTTTTCCCCCACACCGATGAATTTTATGGGTTTGCCCGTAACAGCCTTGATGCTAAGAGCGGCACCACCACGAGCATCACCATCCAGCTTAGTAAGGATAATGCCGTCCAGTTCCAGCCGCTCATTAAATTCCCTGGCACTATTGACGGCATCCTGGCCGGTCATCGCGTCACAAACCAGGTATATCTGGTGGGGAGTTACCGCCTTGGCGACATTCGAAATCTCCGTCATCATCTCTTCGTTAATATGAAGCCGCCCTGCTGTGTCCAGAACCACCACGTCACAGCCGTTATCACGAGCGTAGTTGACGCCCTTTCGTGCGACCTTGACGGCATCCTTGATCGGCTCGCTGTAAACAGGTACACCTGTCTGCTCGCCCAGCGTAATCAATTGTTCGATCGCAGCAGGCCTCTGAAGATCATCGGCCACAAGCAGGGGCTTCTTGCCCTTGGCAACAAGATACTTTGCCATCTTCGCGGCTGTTGTTGTTTTGCCTCCGCCCTGCAGACCGGCCAGCATTATAACCGTCGGCCCCGGTGAGACAAAGTAAATCCGCGTATCCACAGGCCCCATAAGTTTGGTCAGCTCGTCGTTGATGATTTTAACCATAACCTGCCCCGGATGCAGGCTCTTGATTACTTCGGCACCAAGAGCAGAAACAGTTACGTCTTTGCAAAACTGCTTTACAACCTGATAGTTGACATCGGCTTCCAGCAAAGCCTTGCGCACATCGCGCATGGCATCGGAGATATTGGCCTCGGTAACTCGTCCTCTGCCGGAAAGCGAGCGAAAAACAGAGTTAAGTTTTTGCGTTAGAGAGTCAAACAAGTCTTAATTCCTCATTTATGTACGTATAGTGCCCCGGCACACAACAGGCGCAAACCACTTCCTGCCGGAGAATCACGGATTTTATGCATTTGAATGCTTACTTGCAAGGTAATTTTCGGTTACCCCGCAAAAGATAGGGATAAGTCAGATCAGGAATTCCTTGACTTGTACGCCACCTCCCGCTATAATACTGGTTTGTGGGTTAATACAAGCTTGACCTTGAAGGAGAGGACCTCACTATGAAAGGGAGATGGTGTGTTTTTGTGGTGACTTTTTTATTGCTTTTGTCGCGACAAACCTTTGCAGTTGATCGTCTCGTGCCAAGTCAATACGCTACGATCCAGCATGCCATTAACGCAAGCACTGACACAGATGTGGTAATTGTGGCTCCAAACACATACAGCGGCCCCGGCAACGTAGATATAGACTGCAACGGGCTGGCAATTATCGTCCGCAGTACCGATCCGAATAATCCCGACATTGTTGCCGCTACTATAATCAACTGTGACGCAAATCAGAGCAGCCCGCATCGTGCCTTCTGGTTCCACAACGCCGAAGATGCCAACACAGTCTTGAACGGACTGACAATCATGAACGGCTATGCCGATTACGGCGGGGCAGTTCTCAGTGAAGCAAACAGCGCTCCTTTGATCAGCAATTGTATTCTGAAAAAATGCAGGGCCTCGGTTAGCGGCGGAGCAGTCTACGGCGACGCCCAAATAACAGACTGCACCATCAGGGACAATTGGGCGGGCCTTGCCGGTGGCGCAATTGCTAATTACAAATCAATTCTTGCATCTAAAATCATGATCCTTAGTGATTGTGAAATTCTCTTTAATATATCCGATGTCGATGGCGGTGCACTTGCCGGCTGTTTGGCAGATGTATTGAACTGCAATATAAACTACAATGAGGCAGCAGGCAGTGGCGGAGCTTTCTATAACTGCTGCGGAACAGTTACTGATTGTAACATCTGCAATAATACCGCCCTTGCCGGAAGCGGCGGGGCTTTTTCCGGCTATAATGATACAATCCGGGGCTGCAACATAACCGACAACATCGCCCATTTGAATGGAGGCGGCATCAGGAAGTGCATAGGATTGACTACTGACTGCTTCATAACCGGCAATACCGCCGGCGGCAGCGGCGGCGGGGCTTACGACTGTAACAGCATCACAGATTCCGTGTTTTTCACCAACAAAGCAACACATGGAGGGGCTTTGAGCTGTTGTTACGGCCTGATCAGCGCCTGCCGGGTCACCGGCAACCTCGCGCGTTATGGGGGAGGGCTCAAGGATTGCAATGCCGTAATAGAAAACTGCTGGATATACTCTAACGATGCAGACCTTGATGGCGGAGCATTGAACAACTGTGACAGCAATATTGTAAACTGTTATATCTTTGAAAACTCCGCTTATTGGGGAGGCGGTTTGTACAACTGTGACGGAACCATTGAAAAAACAATTATCGCCAAAAACACAGCCGACCAGGGTGCAGGCCTGTACTACAGTGATGCTGAGATCATAAATTGTACGATCACAGGCAATAACGCTGTTGACGGTTCCGGCTTGTATTTCTGCGATGCCGGAATCGCCAATTCGATCATCTGGGCCAATACCGCCATAAACCAGAGCAGCCAGATATACATGAGTGGTGCAACGGTAACATACAGTTGTATTCAGGGCGGGTACACCGGACTGGGCAATATCAATACGGACCCATGTTTTGCCGACTTCGATAACGCTGACTACCATTTAAAGTCCTCAGCCGGAAGATGGGACCCGAACAATCTGATTTGGGTTTATGATATTAATAAAAACAGCCTTTGCATCGACGCCGGCCATCCGGGTTCTGACTGGACGGCAGAATTGTGGCCGCACGGCCAGAGAATTAACATGGGTGCTTACGGAGGCACAGCCGAAGCGAGCCTGTCACCTTCTCAAGGGGGTATTCAGGCTGATTTAAACATAGATTACTGCGTCAACTTCCGGGATTTTGCCCTTTTTAGTGCCGACTGGATGACCAACGGCAATCCTCTGCCGGGCGACTTCGACCGCGACGCAATCGTCGATTTCAACGACCTGGCAATTCTTATAGGATCGTGGCTCAATTCTGCCGAACCTAATCTGCCTGCCGCTGTGGCCGATGGCTTTGAGACCGGAAATTTCACCAGCTATCCATGGACCTTCAGCGGCAATGCCGTCTGGTCCATAGAAACTGATCCCAATAATACACACGAGGGAGTTTTTTCTGCCGGATCAGGCAGCATTATCAGGAATCAAACCAGCACAATCAAAATTACAATTGATGCCGGCTATCAATGTAACACGATCAGCTTCTATCGAAAGGTTTCCAGTGAAGCCGACTGTGACTTTCTGAAATTTTACATCGATGACGTTCTGCAAAATCAGTGGTCCGGCCAGTTAAACTGGGCCCTGCAGGTTTACTCCATCGCTCCCGGAGAACACACTTTCAAGTGGACCTATCAGAAAGATTACTCCGGCAGCTATGGCAGCGACCGTGCCTGGATTGACGATTTCAAGATATATTTCGACCCAAGAAACTAGGCAAAGCTGGAAACAAATAGTCACACCGCAATTTATCATGGATATGGTCAATAAGCAGCATCCGGCAAAAAACCGGATGCCGCTTTTCTTGCAATAGAAATACCAGGAGTTATAATAGGGACAAAACTGAACACAGCAAAGGTGCCGTTATGGAATACGCGGTTGGGAAAACCGGACGGATAGTCGCTGCTCGTTTGTTTGAGGGTGAAGACCTTTATCAGTCGATCGAATCAATCGCTGAAAAGGAAAATATCAAATCGGCCGCGGTTTTGATTACAGGCGGCTTTCGCAAGGCTGACATCGTGGTCGGGCCGAAGCAGGAAATACCTAAAATCGTCGGGGATTTCAAGGAGTTCATCGGGCCTGGTGAAGTCTTGGGCGTCGGGACAATCTACTGTGATGAAAAGGGACCGAAACTGCATATTCATACCGCTATCGGTAAGGGGGATAAGACAATTGTCGGCTGTCCAAGAGGTGGCGCAGCCACATTCCTTGTCCTTGAAATTACGATAATCGAGATACAAGGCATAAAAGCCGGGCGAATGCCCGACAAGGAAAAGGGCCTGAACCTGCTGAGATTTAACAGTTAATAGTCGTCAGTTGGTTGAGTTTTTGCAAGTTACTTATAGTTCGACTTCCCAGAGATAGCCTGTCCTGATGCCGTTATCGGTCTCTCCTACATAAATTTTATTGTCCATCATCGCGATATCGTGAGGCCTGAAACACTTGTCTTCTTCATTCGCCACTTTTGCAATAATGTTGAACCCCCGCGTCTTCCTGTCAAATGTGAAGATGCTCACGTTATAATCATCGCCGCACGCGCCGTAGAAAAGCCCGTCCTCGCCCATGATTATTGCGGGCATACGTGGATGA
>JBDRHL010000059.1:0-39579 GCA_043816955.1 Planctomycetota bacterium
TGCCGACACTGCCGAGCACACTGGTCGTGACACTTACAAAGCCCTTGAACGAATCTTTTATGAGCAGTGCGAAGTTCACGAAGATAAAGTCAGCGTAAAGAAAAAGACCGGCGGCAATGTAATGCAGAACCCATCTGATCCCGGCGCTTCTTACGATGGCCATAAGGGGCCGGGCTATCAGGTACAGATTGCTGAAACGTGCAATCCTGAAAACGAAGTACAGCTTATAACCTGTGCGATACCGCAGACAGCCGCAGAACCTGACGGCGGTTCTGTCGAAAAGGTTCTTGAAAATTTGGAAACCAACGATCTCCTGCCCGATCAGATGCTTGTCGATACTCATTATACCGGCGATGAGAATGTTCAGCTTGCAGAAGAAAAAGGTGTAGAACTTGTCGGACCCGCACCGTCAGGTTCGAGTAAAAGCAAAGACGACGAATATGAGCAGTTGAATATAGATGACTTTAATGTTGACGAAGCAACCGAAGAAGTTGTTTGCTGCTCGGCAGGCCAAAAGCCCGAAAGTTCAGAACATAACAGTGAAACAGGCAAAACAAAAACAGTGATGCCCGAATCGGCTTGCAGTCAGTGTGAATTTTTTGAGCAGTGTCCTGTTGAAAAGATCAAGGGCCAGTACAAACTTGAGCATACGGCAAAACAGCGAAGGCTTGCCGGCAGAAGACGTGAGCAGGATACGGAAGTTTTCAGAGAGCGGTACAAAACCCGCGGCGGTATTGAGGCAACCAACAGTGGTTTGAAGCGAAAGACGGGTTTAGGTCAGTTGAGGGTACGAGGCCGACCGGCGGTTTTTCATGCGATATATCTGAAGGTTGCCGGCTGGAATATTTTACGGGCATCGGTATGCGCGAAAATGCGTGAAATCGTATACGCAAGGGCCAATATGGCCGTGTTTGGGTTCAATTTTGTGTTTTTGAGGATGTCAATAGCGGCCGAAAGTATTCGTATGGACGCAAAGAGACGATTTTTATTGCATTGCCAGGAGTTTGAGAAATCTTCAACGCTCAGCCTCGCCGCCTGAGCAAACTTTTGACGCAGGCATCAATGTACGGCTTAACATCTTTGAGTGGAAGTGTAAAAACAGCGGTTTTGTGGGAATTAACGAGTTGGCCGATCCCGATATCTCCCAGCAGGCTGCAATACAGCAAGGCTTCCTCAATGCCGATGGTCCTGAGTTGTGCAACCATATTAACCATCCGTTTTGTAGCTGTTCTGATTGCCTTGTTGAGGTCGGCATCCGAAGCAACGGTAATAAGGCTTTTATCTGTTTGAATCAGCGGTGTCGGCCATTGGCAATTTGGCATTACAGAGAAACTCAGTTGGACAACGCCTGCACATTCCATGCCGCCGCCATGTGTCTCACCGGCGCCCTGCAAAGCATGTAAGTCTCCGATAAAGAACATAGCACCATCCAAGCTGACAGGCAGATATAGTGTCGAGCCAATAGTAATCTGGACGGTATCGAGATTACCGCCATAATCTCCCTGCTCAGTGGTAAGTGGTTGTTCTTTTTCGGGCCAGGTACCCAATGTTCCGACTACGGGGCGAACGGGCAGCTTATCGATCCCGGGGCCGGTAACAATGCCGTTTTGAATACGGTAAAAAACCAGGCGATCCTGGAAATTCTCGGCACCCAGGACACCGAAACCGCTTCCACACGTTGCAAAACCGGAATCGGCACATAGGATGTTTTCTATTTGAACTTTCACAATGTCGCCTGCTTTTGCACCGGTAATTTCAATTGGGCCTGTTACAGGATTTGCGACTTTATCAATGAGATCGCGAAAATTATCACCAGGCCTAAGCTGGTTGCCAAAACAATCCAAGGTGTGTACCTGTACATGTTGGCCGGGCTTAACAGTGCAAATAGGTTCGGGACAGGCCGTCAACTTACAGAGATTGCCTTGGGGGTAGATATCTTTCATAGTGTTCTGCCTCCATCAGAATCAGTATCGATTAAATCGAAAGAAAAATCAAAAGTCCTCTGCCACATTGAATGGACATTGGAGACTCTATAGTCCGTATGCCAGTATTTATTTATTCTTGCTAAATCTTTCTGCATTATTTTTTCCGCCAAGTTATAACATTTTTTCGTGTATGGCATGGGAATAGGATAGGTATCAAAGTCGGGATTTTGTCCGATTGCGCGGATAACTTCGGGCCTAGCATCAACCATGAATGCCCAGTCCTCGACCAGTCGTTCTACATTCAGCTTGGCGAACTGGGAGGCATTATTAGTTTCTGAGAGTTTTTTGATGATTGCCAAAGTGATCGCTGATCCGATGGTATTTGATATTGTATTCCAGCCGGCGTAGACAAAACTATCCAGGGGCGGCTTGAAAGTGAACAGCGTCTCTATCATATTAAGGTCAGCGCCGTTGGTATAACAGCAATCAGCAATGATCACCTCTTTGCCGGCGGCTCCAGCAAGATTACTGCGGAGCCAGACTGTCAGGTCCGTTACGGTTTTATCCCTGACAAAATTTGCCTTACTCATTGCCTGCGGCATCTGTTCAAGATCAGTATTATTAATAAGGCAAATGATATCGGCGCTGTCAAAATCATCGGCATTTGTCACTCCTGAGGCAATAATATGGCTATCAACGGTCTGGTGAAGCGGAGCAGATTCAAAAGCCGGAATAAGCCCGGTACATTCAGGTCGAAAATATACGGGCAGGATTTTCAAATTGACCTTATGCTGATCTGTTAAGAGTTTGCTGAGAAGGGTGAATTGCAAATCATCGGTACCGGCATATATCATCACGCGGTCAGCCAAATCGGAAGAAATTCCGGCAAGCTCCTGAGCTTCTTTTACACTGAATCCATATTCTGCATTATCATCAAGCCCTATGATAAGCCGGGTTATGATGCCTTTCCTTGCCATTTCAACAAGCTGTTTGTTAACAGCATGATTACGAGTACGGCGAGTAAGAAAATCGGAAAGAAATTCAGATGGAATCTTTTTTTTTCGATGTTCCGCGATCAGTCTGTCCTGTTCATTCTGAAGGCATTCAAATTTGTGGGCATGCCAGCAATATTCAAAAATTTCTTTGCCGTAGTCAGCATAATATTCAGGCTCTTCGCTGTTGCTGCTGGTTTTGGGCGTTCTCAGGATACTTGCACTGATATACACAGGCATATCAGGCCTGAGCCTGCGTATCCGCTCGAGGTACTTCAAATCATCGATAAGGGCTTCAAGGGGTTCACAACCATTACGAGATGGTATAAGGCCGCCATGAAGAAGCATTTCTTTCGAAGCAATGACAGCGTCAATATCTCTGAGGTCATTAGTTATAGTCTTGATTACTGCCTGCTTATGCGCCGGAGTCTTTTGCAGGCCGACTTGTTCCCGGGGGATAGTTACTAACTCAACACCTGCAATTGATGCATATTTGCAAAACAATCCGTGTGTTGTGAACCTGCCGTCAATTGGTAAATAAAGAATCCTCATACGTTATTCCCATACCGGCCATTCACAAAAGGATGTTAGGTTTATTATCTTTTTGCATATCACTCTCTCTGATAAGAGAAACAGGTGCGAAGGTTACGCAAAATCATTCCTTCCTGCGACGGTATGGATGGCTTTAGCAAAAGACAGAATATTGCTTTTCGATATACCATCGTCCAGGTCGCCGGCGATAAAAGTGATAGTTTTATTGCCATTATTTCTCTTCAGTAAACCCTCAATCTCTTGGCAAAATGCAGCATAGTTTGAATCAGCAAGAAAGTCATACTTCATAATATAGAAAAGATGAGCATGGGGGAATAAATTCCTAAAGTACCTGACATCAACGTTCCAGTCCAGATCAAAAAATTCTATCGGAATACGGCTGCGATTCTCAAGCTCTTTATAAGCATCGAGATGTGCGTTATCCGTTCGTCCATGATGATGTATGCCGAAAGGGCGCAGCTTTCGGGCTAATTTCACATCAATGTCCATAACAAATTGCCGGTAAAAATCCGGTGAAAACATGCACATACTGCAATGGCCGAGTTTATACAAAGGTGGTTTACCCATAAGTGTGTTGGTATATTCTGCTACAGTCATAATCCCATCACCGAGCCGGTTCAGAAAATCCTTCAGATCTTGCGGTTTTGTAACAATATCCATCATCATTTCTTCGCCGCGGATTTCCAGACCCAGATTAACCACACCATGATGATACAAGTCATAGGTAGGCTCGACTCGGCCATATTGTTTTTGCATTTGTTCGACTTGTATGCGAATATTCTTCATAGGAAAGCGCTCGGCAAAATCCGGGACAAGACGAAATTCACGCATTGCCTGTTCGTTAATGTTCATTGGGAAAGTATCCGGCGGGGAATCTTTATTGAACGTTGTCGGTATTCCGAAGATGGCTTTACCGAGAATTCCTCCACAACAGTCTATGTGCGGGCGAGGCTGAGGATTTTCTTTTCCCAGGCCTATTTCGCTAAATAATTCAAATAGTTTACGCTGATATTTCATATCGGCGCAGATTCGGTATTCGGAATTTAAAAAATAATCCTCAGTAAAATCTATTCTGAGATGTTTATTCTGCCAGCCGATAGAGTGGCAGAAAACAGCGATCGGGAATTTCACAGATAGCATACTCCAATTGTTAAAAGATAGAATACTTTCTACCGGGCTTGGTCCCAGGATTTAGTCTCGGTCATTTTTCCCAGTAATTTCCAGCAATTCAACTGCATTCGGGGCAAATGGAAGGGTCCTTTCCACATGTTGCCTTTCAGCGTGGAGGAAACAGTGCCGTCACGATGAAGATAGCCAAACCACTCGCCGTTTTGCTTATCAGGAAAATGGGCGTAAGCCCAGTCATGAATTTTCCTGTGCCATAAAGCATATTTCTGGTTTCCAGTCAGGTAATACGCCAGCAGTGTAGCGTATATCGCCTCGTTATGAGGCCACCACAGTTTCATATCATGCTCATACTGCGGACAAGACTTGCCTTTGCAGTCGCGAAAATAATATATACCGCCGTAGTCTTTGTCCCACCCAATATCCAGCGACCAGTCAAGTATCCGGCAGGCTTTATCAATCAAATTCCTGTTATTATTCTGAGAACATGCCTGCTCCATGATGAACCAGCTGGTTTCAATAGCATGGCCTGGGTTGACTTCACGTCCGACAGGTTCATCAAGAAACGCTCCATGAGGACCAACGTTTTCCAGCAAAACCTTAAACTCCGGTTTGACAAAATCATCTAAAACTTCTCTGATAGATTCTTCGATAATTTGTTTGTACAGCGAGTCATCATCTATCTGCTGAAGCACCTGAGAAGTTGCCAACAGAATCATCGGCATTGCATGAGACTTAAGCTGTCTGGTTTGAGGAATTGTTTTCGGCTCCATTAAGTTCGGCTCCTTGTGGTATCGCAGGATCAAACGATACAAATCACAAGCCTGTTTTTTTGCTTTTTCATCGCCGCTTGCCTTTGCATATTCGGCCAGTGCGATTACACCAAAAGTTTCAGTAAAAAGGTATCGTCGCTTCCTCAGGGGGCGGCCCTGTCTTGTTACGCTGTAGAACATACGGCCGTCCCGGTCGAAACCATATTGTCGAATGAAATCGATCCCATGTTTAGAGAGCTTAAGCCACTGTTGCTTTTGCTCGACGGTATTATAGAGTTTCGCGAACAGCCAGGTTGTGCGCCCGGCAACCCACATAGGTTTGTCTGTTCCGACAATCGAGCCATCTGCATCGAGAAACGTCAGGAATCCCCCACATTCATTGTCTACCGAATGCCTCTGCCAAAACGGCAAAGTATCATTGAGTAAACCATCACGATACACATTTAGAAACTCTTTCATCAATTTCGGTAACACCTGTATTTCTCCTCAGGAACAGATAAAATACTCTGTGTCGCAAACATAACTATTTATACCACAAAGGCTTGCATTCCTGGAAAACTTTCTTTACTTTTCTTGCTGAATCAGCAATCTTATCTGGTCGGGTTTAAAGTTCAGTTTCAGATTTTTATCGGAATCGACGGTGAATTTTTCGGCTTCGAGAATATCCCAGATAATTTCTCCAGATGAAAAGAACGAGATATTAAATGTCGCATCCCTTGGTTGGCCATGGGTATTAATCAATAAAGCCAGTTTCTGTTCGCCAAGATATATTGTCTGATGTGAAATCGGATCAGAAGTCCTAATTGGACGATAAAAGTTTCTTTCTTTCAGAAAATCAATTTGCGGCACCACTTTTGTCGGCCAGCCCATATCGGAAAAGCTTGTAGGCACAGTAGAAACAATCAAAGGCTGTTTTACATTAGCAGTTGGATAGCCGATTATCAAAACTTCCCCTTTGCCTACTTTTCTTATTGCAGCAGCAGGCTCACCACCGGAGTAGCCGGCTATAATTTCAGCATCCGGAGCAATATCCTGAAGAACGCAGTTTGATTGGTTCTGTTTAAGTTCAATGCTGCCATTATCATCCATAAAGCTAACAGTGTTTACAGTATCCGATGGTTTAAACTTTACTCCAAGCATGTTGTTCAAGGCTTGTATTTGGGGAGAATTCTTTCGAGCGTATTCATCGTAGGCGGCTACTTTACCTTCAGTAATTAATATCCCGCCGGATTTGACGAAGTCAACTATTTTTTCAGCAGCATTGTTTTCAAGATACAGAGCATAAGGCAGGATCAGAGCCTTTATTCCGGATTCTCTTAATTTACCGACAGCGTCATCATCGACATATGTCATTGTGAATCCTGCAGCATGATAGGCAAGCCAGCTATAGAACATGGTGTGATCTTTTCCGACCCTCCAATCCTGGATCTGGCAGGCGCGGGGAAAATAACAGGCAATTTCCGCCTTGATTGGTTCGGCATCGGCGAGCAAGGGCTTCAAAACCCTCAAGGTCGCATTCATTTCACAGGATGCAATTGCTTCGGGTTTTGGTGAAAGATCAGAATATGCATAACTTAAAGGAGCAAGATCATGGAAATTCCAGTTGAAAAAATATATTCCCTTCAGGCCCATAGGGACGGCTTCCCAGTATACCCTTAAGGTTTGGGCAGGACTGGGCAGATCTATTGCGTAGGCATTTTCTCTCTCGCAGACGCTGGTCTCTCCAATGACAGCCCTGGAAGGCTGGTTCAAATAATACTGCTGGTTCAAGACATACAGTACTTCAAAATCTTTTCTGAGGTAATTGTCCTGTCCGAAGAAGCCTTTTGTACTTCGGGCCTGTTCATAGAAATCAGTTGAGTAAAAATTATACTGACTTCCATAAGGCGCATCCGACCAGTATGAAGAGTTTGACAAACTCTTGGGCGACACGGGGAGTTTTTCGGGATCATTTTCCCAAATTGCGTCAGCCATAAATTTATTCGACCAGCTCAATGCATAAGCCCTGAATCTGATCCATTCATAAAGTAAGCATCTTGGATTTCCAGGCAGGGGTAATTTGTCATTGCTTTTTTTAAGATGCTGCCTTGGCTTTCCCGCAGCCGGCGGAACATTTAATGTATCCGGGTCCGGAAGTTTGCGCAGTTGCTCCGCTGTTGGAGGTTTGATTTGATCAAAAGACTCATATCGGCTCAGCGCAACCTCATTAAAATTGTTAATTGTTTTGAATCTCTTTTTGAGCCAGGCTTGAAATGCCTTTACAGATTGTTCATCATACCCACCCTGGCCAACTAAAGGCTCATTATTCGCAAATAAGGCGTTGTTAACGGTAGGCAAAGAAGTTATAACCGGCATAGCGTGTTTAAGATAATTATTCAGCGCATTATAGATTTTTGGTTTTTCAACAAGATCAGGCGGCGTTAACGGCCACTTTCCAAACAAATGATCGTGGTGAGTACCATCTGATTTTTCTGCAAAGTCGTTCGAATAATCCTTTTCCACCCAAGGCGGAAAATATTCATCCAGCCACGACCCGATGACGGGCATGCTTCTCTCTACGCCTGCCGCAGCTAATTTTGAGTAAAGCTCTTTCAAGTGGTTATAGTGATATTCGTCTTTTTTTGGCTCAACGTAACTCCAGTTCAAACCCAATGTTACATCTTTGACCCTCATGTTTTCAAGGATTTCGAATACCTTGTTTGCCCTGACTGGATCCCTATAAGCAGGTTTTGGAGAATTCAAAAGAACATCCTGCAGACAAATTGAGAATCCCCAGTTCCATATAGTATTGCTTATTTTCCCGGGCCTCTTCAGCATAACCAGGTTTTTACGTACGATGCTTTCCTTCTCCAGTAAAGACCTATGAGATTCCATCATTTTGTCGAACATGTCCTGTGCCTGTGCCCATCTGGCTACTTTTATATATTCTATAATCGCTCCCAAGCGGATGAGCGTTTTTTCCGAATCAATGGCAACCATCAGGTCGTCGAGATTCTGGTTACCAAGATCATCCTTCAGGGCATCATAGTTTGCCTCTAATAGTTTCCTGAATTCTTTTAATTTGTCATGTAATTCATTTTGTGCATTTGCTATGTTTTGCTTTATGCAAGGCAAAGCTAAGGCGATTTCGTTGGCTTTTTCTACGGTTATTCGACTTTGTATCTTTGGCAATGTAACCAAATCACCGGGTATTGCCTGCCATTCTTTGAAGCTTTTGCTCAGCCCGTCGTTAATCCGGGTTGTCGTTGTCAAAGCAGATTCACATTTTTCCCATTCATCCAGCTCATCTAAATTAGTGACAACCGTGACTTGTGGAATTGGTTGCTGTAACTGTTCTTCCGAGCAGGTTGATTTTTGGATAACAAACTCTATCTGCTGGTTGTACTTAATTCCTTTTTGGTAATGATAATTTTCCCACCCTGTCCTCCAGCTAAAGACATCCTGGTCAAAAGTCTTATGTTCCCACCTGTCTCCCGCCTGGTAAACATCAGCGCTTTTGGATTTTCCTTTTATTGCAACTGCAGCCCACCTGTAGTCGTCAGATCTCAACAGCATGTTTCTATCGTCCGGATAATTCAGTTTAACACTTGAAGCCAAAGGATAAGAGGGTTGAATATAGCTTTTGGATGTTTCAACAACCTCATTTTTCCCGTACATCAATACGTTTTTCAGGTTGTCATTAATTGTAAAATTCAGTTCGATAGTCGAATTATAATTAACAACCGTATCACCATCGTATACCAGCTCCCATGACAAACCCACACGATCACTGCGAAATATCATCCACGCGTCTAAATTAAAAGGTCCTGCTCTTGGGACATTTACTTTTCCATAATAATGGATTGCTGCGATGCTGTCTGACCAGCCGATGTCTTTGTGTTCAACAGATGAAAGAAAATTCTGTTTTTCCTCTGCGGTTACCATTATATTGCGAATAGGTTTATAGTCCTTCATTGGTATAGTCAGCTCGATGTTTTGAATAAGTTCATTTTCATTCAAATCAGAGAACTGGGCCAAGAGAAGATTGCTGTCTATTTTTGCTTTGTAAGAGGAACCTTGGATGGTTATGTTTCCCGATTCCTGTGAAATTGTTTGTTTATCCTTGATTTTATTTATTTTCAACGGTGTCAGCCCGTGATTTATGCTCAAATCAATAAAGCCAACATTCAGGCTTCCGACTGCAAATGCCTCAACTATTTGATATTCTCCTGATAGGGTGTTAATCACCTTCCAATAACCTTTTTCAGGGAACTCAATTTTAATAGTCTGGTTTCCGGTGGAAAGATTGCTGTTCAGCCATAAGTCCACATATTCCAGCTTTAATTCATCAGATACAATTTCCTTTTCGGCATTATCCAGGGGCTGTAATTTTACAAGAGTAGTTTGACCTGCATAAAGATACGTCGAGGCAAGAAAGATATTACAGACGAACAAGCCGGTCAGAAGAAAAACAAAGCGACTTTTTCCGTTTTTTATCCGGCGATAATTCATGAATTCATCCTTTCAGCATTTGTGTTTTTTCTATTTGCAGAAAACAAAAAGGCTATTTTAATCTTTCCGGTGTAAGAATACGTGCTTTGCGGGCCGGAATCTGCATTTTCCAACTGCCGGCTTCATCCGAATTGAACGATTCCATTGTCAGCAAATCATACCACCGCGCATTCGGACGATTGCAGGCATTACATCTCATTACAGAATCGACGGCTTCATACTCATGGTTTGTTACAACTATAACAGGTTGCTCATCGTTTGTTATCATAAGCGCTGCGTTAAGGCGCCCCGTCCAGCTCAATTGCGGCCTGATATTCCCCATTCCAACCGCCAGTTGAGGCAATATGGATTCTATATTTGCATAGTTTGGAAGGATTTTACCGAAGTATTCATAAGTATATGAAGTTCTTCGCGGAACCGGCAGGCTGTGAGTAGTAAAGCCGCACCAGATGACTCGTCCATTTCCATGCCTGGCGGAGATTATGGCAGCGTCACCGTTGTCATAGGCCGCCAGCGTTTCAGCGTCCGGTTCATTTGGAGATAAGGCAAAAGTAAAGTCTGTGTGATTGAGCCTTAAAATATTCACCATGTCAGATGGGGTCACCTCTGTAGTTAGTTTGACTATCCCGGAGTTGTTCGGTTTTCCCAGGGTGATGCCGAGAAATCTGTTAAAATCCCTGATACCATCGCTGATATTCCCAAGGTGATTATACCGCGCACATGCACCTTCCATCAGTAATGTTCCACCAGAATTGACATATTGCTGTAACGGCTGAAGCATTTGTTCTTCGATATATTCTGTGTTAGATAAAACCACGACGTTATAATCCTGTAGAGTACTTATTCGCTCGGCAGGCAAGACGTCGCTTTGTATACCGCTTTGGTAAAATGTAAGCCACGTCTTAAAAAAACGCCCAAAAAACGGTCCAACAATTTCAGGATTCTGGATAAGCGTAGCACGCGGAAATATCAAGGCAACCTGGGCCTTGGCGACCTGCGCATCGGCTAGCAGGGGTCTTAAAGCTTCGGCCTCCTGCGCCATTTGCGCGATAAATCGTGTAGATTCCTTGGGGGACTTGTCATCATGCAGGGCGGCCCACAGCAGCCGGTCATATGAATTCAGACCGTTAAAGAAAAACATCCCTCTTAATCCCTGGGCAATGCCGTTCCACCACCAGATTAGCTGCTGCTCGGTGGGAATACTCCAATAATCCGGCGGACTCGTCAGGCAAGTGCCCGCTTCTCCTATTACAATCGGCTGACCATTGCCTGCTGATCGCATCATATTCATCATAAAGGGCAATTCAAGGTCGCCGTGTGTGTAATTATCGTTTCCATAGAATCCGAAAGTACCGCCAGCCATATGCCAGAAGTCAGTTCCGAACTGCCGATACCGTTCAATGATCATGCCTCCCTCAGTAAGAATTTTGGGGCTGACGGGGCGATGTTTGGGGTCAGCATCGTAGATAGCCTTTGCGATATATTTATTGACCAGTCCCAGTGAAAACGAACGGAAGAAATTCCATTCATAAAACAGGCCGCGCCGGCTATTGAGTTCTTCGTCTTTCAGGCCAACTACAGTTGCAGGCGGTTCAATTTCTCTGAAAGATTTATACTCCGTACCCCACTTATCGTTCAGAGATGCTATAGTGGTGTAGGTTTTTTCCAAGTAATTCCTAAAGCTCTGCAATGAGGCCGAATCGTAACCACCCAGCCGTACCATAGGTTCATTATTGGCATACCATGCTGCAATAGCAGGGCTATCGGCAACCTGTGGTATCCATGATTTGTAATATTGACGCATCCACCGCAGATTGGGCATGTTACTGCCGTATTCCTCGGTTCCAAGCCCCCACCGATCAAATCCGGTAAAAATCTTGCCGGCACGATCAGCCGACATGTATTGGTCAAACTTATTACGCCACCATCCCGGTGCCTCATGGTCCCACGATCCAACCACAGGGTACATCATTATATTGTGCTTTTCTGCTTTTTTAAGCAATGCTCTAAACCAATCTGTTTTGAACACACCTTCTTCAGGGCAGATTTGCCTCAGGGGTACGGCGAACGACATATATTTCAAACCGAGGTCCTGGTAAAGCTGAAACGGATCAGGTATATTGGTAGTCGCCAGGTTGCATGTGCAGGTGGAGACAAACAAAGGTCTTTTTGGCAACCCGGGTGGGAGGAAGGACCTGATGTTGTTTTGTTTGACAGCCGCTATAAGGCCATGAGCATTTTTCTCGAATTCCGCGGATCTCTTCAGACATTGCAGGGATTCTTCCCAGCGGCCAACGCGCAGATAACGAATGGCCAGGCCCAAGCTGGTTCTTTGCTTACCGTAGTTCATCGCTGCCGTGGTGCTGCTGAGGCCGGCCCGCTTAAGCAAATCCAGTTGTTCCTTAGATGCCGCTTCGCTACCGGCGATTGCTTTGCGCAAGACTGATTCTGTTTGCACCAGGTAATCCGGGCGAAAATCCTCAACGCGTTGTGCGGCAGCAATAACGGCAACAGCGGCTTTTTTGATATCGGCAGACGCTGACTCATCCGTATGAAGTTCTTTTCGCAGTTGAGCCAGCTTATCCGACAATTCGGCAGGCCAATCAATGACAGAGCGAGCGTTCTGATAATAATGAATCATAGTATTGAGTGTTTTGCCGGCCTTGTGTACAATCGGCAGCATGGCCGGATTTGAACCGCTGGATACCTGAGGTACATCAATAAATTCGTTTCTTAAAGTATCTGCATCAATAGTGTTTGTATATGGAATAATTCGTAATGACTGAGTATGTATGTCACCAGGTATAACATACATATTCCACCAGCCTGTTTGTAGTTGTAGTGTGTTATGCTGCGGCGTCCAGGCAAAATGCGTCAGCTTTTGGAGTTCGCTTGTAAACAACGCCAATCCTGTGCCTTCCACAGTTTCGACAGCAAGCCATCGGAAACAGTCCTGATCATCAGCAGTGACATAAGAAAATGGGGCAGATTTGTCAAATTTACGAAGCTCTGACTGCTTCACGAAGCCTTTTATCAGTGATTCGTCCAGAAGAAAACGATTTGGCGTAGGGTTTATCGTAGTTACTTTATCGTTAAGCCATTTCCATGACCATTGTGTGTCAATATACTTCCGGTTTACTGTCGTGCGTATTCGCATAGCAATATCAGGGGAGTTTTGCTGTGTGGCAGCGGTATCTTTATATGTTTTCTCTTGTGTAACCACATCAACCTGAGTAATTGTGCTGCCGCCGAGCGAGACAGCGCCGTCAGCGATAACAGTAACCCTTAAAGGCCCTGCAAACTGCATAGAAGGCAGATGGGCGGCAATATCCAAAGCAGTATTATCCGCTTTGGTGACAAACAACTGCTGCTCTTGAAGTAACCGAACAGTATTATCCGCTATGCTGTAGATCGGACCAAGTAGGCCTGTGCTTCTGATGGCTGCGTGGAATCCCGGTGTCGCCACAGTCAGGCCGTCTTTTTGGATAGGCCGGACGAAAGCAGTGTTATCCGACTGAAGAGTTGTCAGCCAAAAGATATTTACGCCGCGAGTCAATTCAGCTTCGAACATTATTTCGTCGCCGGCATCAACCCTGGCAGAGTTATTCAGATCGTCAATCTGCAAAACATATATAAGCCCGGCCTCGTCCTTCACAGCAAGGTTTGCCCGGTGCCAGTTGGGGGGTATAATAGAAGCATCAAACACCACCAGATCACGACGTGATTCGGCAGGATTGTGCACAACCAGGGCGTATTTCTCATCTGAGGTTTTCATATGGCTCGTAACAGGGACAGAAAGAGTAATATCAGTTTTGGGCAGCACCGTTGCATCTTTAGAGGGTTTCGCTGCAATTGTCGCATTGCTCTGTATAGAAATAGCCAAAAGTGTGCTCAAGATGATAGCGGTGAAAAATCTTCCCGTTAACATAATATGAAGTCCTTTCATCAACTAATAAATATCCAAAAACTCAATCATGTTTTAACAACCCGAAGGCTTCCAGATCCCGCATGACCAAATCTCGCTCAGATGCTCTGAAACGGTGAAAAGGTTCTGCGAGAAAATCGCTGCAAATCCCCAGGCAGGAAAGAGCACATTTCATACCCTTCAGGTAGCTGGACCGATAATGCCCATGAGCGTAGATTTTACGTAGTTCAAAGATTTTATGATGGAGTTTAATAATCTCGGGCATATCCTGCGCGACAGCGGCGTTGTACATTCTGACAAGTAAGTCGGGGCATACATTTGCAGCACCGCCTACACAACCATCGCCGCCTAAAAGAACGGCTTCAGCCAATAACTCCTCGGCACCTACCAGCAAACTGAAATCTGAGTGCCCTCGTGTTATTTGGACCAAATAATGAAAGTAAACCATGTCGCAAGAGCTGTCTTTTAGCCCACAGACACCTTTCATATCGGCCATCTTTCGCACCGTGTCAGGCTCAAAAAGCACCTTCGTGTAAGCCGGCTGGTTGTATAAAAAAACAGGCAATGGTAATTCGTCAAGCATGTGCTCGACATACTCACAGAGTTCAGGCTGGCCTGCAGGAAAATAATATGGCGGAGCCAGCACTACTGTGCTTGCCCCGGCTTCTGCAGCAACGTGACTTATCCTTATCGATTCTGTGAAAGATGTGTCAGTAATTCCTACCATCACCGGGACTCTTCCGGCAACTTGTCTGCACGTCCGCTCAATTAACTCCTTTCTCAGGCAGTATGACAAGCTGGGCCCTTCTCCCGTTGTGCCCAGCACAAAGAGGCCGTGAACACCTCCGTGTAATATATGCTCTATTAAGCGGCCCAAGCCATCGCGGTCCAGGGTATCTCTGTCTTCGAGCGGTGTAATCATAGGAACAATAATACCCGACCATTTCGATGATTTCTTTGTCATCACTTTTTCCTTCAAACGACTTTAATTAATCTTTAACCCTTGACTGCACCACTTGTCAGACCGCTGATAAATTCTTTTTGGAGAACAAAGAATATGATCATAACAGGCAGAATACTGACAAGGGTCCCTGCCATGAGCATTCCATATTCCTGATAGTGAATAGTTCGCATCTGATCCAGAGCAATGGGAAGAGTAAAGTTTCGGCGTGAATGCAATATGATTTTGGGCCAAATAAAACTGTTCCAGCTTGCCATAAATGCAATGAGAGTAAATGCCCCGATCATCGGCCTTATCGTAGGCATAACAATGTTCCAGTATATACGGAATTCGCTACAACCATCAATCCGGGCAGCCTGCAGCAGTTCGTCGGGTACCTGCTGTATGCTTTGTCTGAACAGGAAAATACCGAATACGCTGACCGCCCAGGGAATAAGCATCCCTAGAAGGGTATCTACCAGGCCGAACTTGTAAATAAGTTCATACATTGGCGCTAAAAGCACCTGAGCTGGAATCATCATGCTTGACAGCATAATGAACATTAACACACTTTGTCCTCTGAATTGATATTTGGCCAGTGCGAATCCGCCTAATGAGCTGAAAAAAAGCTGTATAATCACAGTTGCCGCTGCTAAAAACAGGCTGTTAGTCAGGTACCAGAAAAAAGGTACCTTAGTGAAAAGCTTGACGAAATTCTGAAACGTCGGATGCGGGGACAAAAACATATAATGAAACATGTCTCCATCGTTTTTCAGCGACGCACAGATCAGCCAGAAGAGCGGCACCAAAGTCAATACAGCAACAAAAAGCAAAATAATGTACAAAACAGCTCTGAGAATTCTTTTCATAATCGTTGCCTAAAAAACCTTCTATTTTCGTGCCTGCAAAGTTCCACTAAAGAACAACTGTATAAGACTGAATATCAGGATAATGATTACCAGCATCCAGCCAACGGCGGAGGCATAACCCAGGTCACCGGTTCTAAAGCCGGTTTGAAAAAGGTACATAACGATAGTTAAACCGGATTGATTTGGCCCTGAAGTTTGACTCAATAAAACATAAGGTAATGCGAAAAGCTGAAACGAACCGATTGTGCTGAGAATCATTACAAAAATCAGGACCGGTTTTATACCAGGCAACGTAACATGCAGGAAGCACCGCCAACTGCTTGCGCCGTCAACGGCTGCAGCATCATATAACTGCTTGTCAACGGCCTGCAGGGCTGCCAGAAAATAGATCATATTGAAACCAACGTATATCCACATGGAACTGAGGATAAGTGCAGGCATTACCAAATCGGCATTGTTCAGCCATTGGCTGTCGACCACTCCCGAGCCGAAATGAACGATCCACCAGCTTTCCACCGCATTGCTGAACCACGCAGGACCGGCATGAACAACTGCGGCAAGGGCCCGATTGACCAGACCAAACCTTGGGAAAAACAATACGTTAAACAGAACAGCGACAAAAACCTGTCCAATAAGATTAGGTATGAAAAAAACGAACCGCAGGGCGTTTCGGCCTTTTACCCATTTCTTGTTGAGCAACACAGCCAGGCCGAGGCTCAAAGGCAACTGCAAAAACAGTGAAAAAAAAGCATAGACACTGGTGTTTTTAACAGCCAGCCAGAAGTCCGTATCTTTCATCAGGAAGCGAAAATTATCCAGCCCGATCCACACCACAGACTTGGGCCCATTGGTAGCCGTAAAGGCCAGGTATATGCTTTTCCCCATAGGATAAATCATGAAAGCACAAAAAATAAAAACAAACGGTGCAATAAAGATGTATGGAGCATATCCGGGCTTATTTTTGCAGATCCAGGTTTTGACGTTCTTTGTCACCGGTATGGATTCCTTTCGATTTGCCGTCTCACATAATCGGCCTTATCACGGAGAATTTTTTGGACAAACTGCCTAAATCCTTCTTCACCATGCTCTCGATAATATTGTGCACAAACAACCTGTGCTTCGCTAAGTTTATCATAAGCAATCGCATAATATGGGGCGGTGTAACAAGGCGGGACCTGGTCCGCTAACCGGGCGAATAAGGCCCCTATCGGCTGGTTACACCAATATGCATCAGGTTTCATGAACACATCAAGCTGCCAGGCTTCTTTGAGGGGAGGAATTATATTGGTCTGGCTAAAGCGATCGGCAAGGTACTCAGGCTTGTAGTAGGCATGCATAGCCAGTTCCCAGGCAATATCCGTATTTGCAGCTTTTGGGATGCCTAACATAGTCCCGCCCCAGGAGGTTGTTCTGCGAGCGCCTTTTGTCCATGCCGGAAGCGGCATCAGCTTAAACTTGCCTGCCATACGAGGCACACTTTTTTCGATGATCTTAGTCCGCCAGTCAGGCATAAACAGACAAACATAATAGCCGTTTTCGATGGCCTGGGTTAACATCTGACCAACAGTAAAGGAACCACCACTGTTGGCTATCTGATTTTTTCCGGTGATCTGCCGAACATACCACATCATCGTATCACAGGCAATTTCGTTGCTCATAATCAGTTCGCCATCGGCATCGAAAAGCCCCCCTCCCCGTTGCACCATCAGTTGCGAGAGCATAGTACAGTTATCTATAATGAAATCTATCATATAGCGGTCGATTACGCCGTCCCCATCCAAATCTTTTGTGAGTTTTCGTCCGACCTGGACGAAGTCATCCCACGTCTCGATCGAATCAGGCTCGATACCCTCTTGCTCAAAGATATCCTGGCGATATGCAATCATTACAGGGTGAACATCATGAGGCAGCCCGAATATGCGACCTCTTGAGGTGTATGGTGCAAAGCGCGTTTTAACAACTCTGTCCCAAAGTCCTGACTGGTGAATCTTATCGGTAAGATCCATAAAAGCAATATCCTTGAGCGGCCCGCGAAAGAGAGCCCCAATATAATCTATAGGAATCTCAACCAGATCAGGCACATCGAGATCAGCCCAAAACGCCGACTCAACACGCTGGGCAACGGCAGTACCCTGCACTAATTGCAGATTGACTTTAACATTTGGGTGTGTTTTTGCAAAGTCAGGCAGACTGGATTCGTAAGCATCCATCTGCTCTTGTGAAAATACCCAAAAGCTCACATTTCCCCGCTGATCCTCAAAGGGCCGAAAGATGATCAGACCAAATGTTAGTATGCATGTGATAAGCATAACCAGCGGCGCAGCCCCAAAAGGAAAATCAGGTATTCGGGACTTCATTACAGGCATTCCTTTTGAATTTTCCGAAAAAACTGCTGGACATTAACCGCTTTGCCTGTACGGGAACTTCCAATAACTGAAGATACCAATGCAACAGACGGCAAGTTATCCTCGAAGTTTGTTTCCATAGGTTCACCACCGTCGAGCCACAGGCAGACTGCTTTCCGGCATCATAGAACCAATAGCAGCAGGCAAATCGTTTATTTGTGGGATTCAGTGCTAACTTTACTGCTTTACGATTTTCACTGCAAAGTGCGGCGGTTACGGACCGCTCAATAACCAGTCATCTGCAAGAATGGTAAAGTCCTTAAAATCGACCATTCTGTCTTCGTTGATGTCTCCCTCCAGATATATCGCACCTGTCCCGGACATGTTGTTATCTATTAAATTATTTGCTCCGCTGGTTAATAAGCCTCCATATTTATTACCTCTGAGCATGTTGTCGTTTATAACAATATAGTCGGAATTGTTCCCTGTCAAAATGCCGTATTGCTGCATCTTTGATGCATAGGGCCGGGAGTCATAACAGTTATTGCCGCCAATTGCCGAGTTTACCATATTCCACACTGCAATACCATAGGGGCTGTTATCTCGGCATATATTGTTGGAAATGACTGCATTTTCAGCCTGCCATTCTCCACCCCCCTCATACAATATACCCGGGCCGCCGTTATCATTGCAGACATTAGAGGTTATCACCAGGTCCTGCTGATCGGCATTGACAAATATACCTGCCGAGCCCCATACCCCGGTGCCATTGTTGTGGCAGTTGTTTCCGTTCACGACTGTGTGTCTTGCGTTTGGGCCTGCTATCTTAATACCGGCAGCCCCGTTGTCGGAACAAACATTTTCGCTGATATTATTATGAATTGCAACTATCTGATCTGGCCACAAGGCAATCCCGTTGTTTATGCAGTTGCGACAATTATTTCCTATACAATTTATGTATTCTGTATTTCTTAATAGTATACCATCAGCGCAGGTATCGATCACATTGCCTATAACTGTTACATATCTATTGTCAAGTCCGGCCTTGGGGATTGCCCCCACTTCTATTCCGCAGTCGCCTATGTTTGTTATTCTATTATCTGATACCATTATATTGCGAAAGCCCTCAGCGAGGAATATTCCATTCTGTGTGTATGTTTTATCTATAATATTTCCGGTTATCACCCCGTTTTTGTTGCCGATTACAGTAGCATCGAGATAGATTGCGGTGGCGTAAATATTCCTCAGAACACAGTTTCTTATGACAAATCGACTGCAATCTCGAAGCCCTATCCCAATATCCCTCGCAATTTCCTCAATTAAAACACCCTCAATCAGGATATTTGAGCAGTTCAAAAGGTGAATCCCGACGCATTGCGTTGGCGTCCAGCCGGTATTGTATTCTCGATTGCCTGTAATGTGGATATTGGCAAATCTTAAATTATACTTTCCGTCGGCTGTGAAAAAGGCAAGGTCCGTTTCGTCGCTCGGCGCCTTGATGTTGCTTGCCCACCCCTGGCCCATTATAGTGCAGTTAGAAGGCACTGTTAACCCTGAAGATATCAGGTAGTTGCCGGGCGGGAAATATACCGTCCCGCCATCTCGGGGAACAGCGTCTATAGCAGCCTGTATTTCAGCGGTATCATCTGTTGTGCCATCGCCGATTGCACCATAATCCTTAACATTGAAAACCTCCACTGTGCCGGCTTTTACATAACCGGAAGTTAGAAATACACACGCTATCGCGCTAACCACAAAACTGATTACTATTCTTCTTTTTTCAAAGGTTTTCATTTTAAAAATCTCCTAAATCTCGTTACGGCTGCCTATCAGAGATGTTTCCACAAAAACTTCATATATTCATATAAGGGACGGCCAACTTGCGGCCGTCCCTTATAAACATTAGAAAACTGCACTACAGCATTAGCGTTTGCGTCGGCTGGCAACCAGCCCGGCACCAATAGTCAGCAGTAACATGGTAGCAGGTTCGGGAACCGCCACAATCTGGCCCAGCTCATTGACGGTTAAAGCACTGTTATAGTAACGAACCTCATCAATGTAGCTCTGCCACTCGGCCACGCCCTTATCGCCGTGTTTGGCGCCGAGAATCCAGGTAACATCGCCATAGGCGTACAAGGGGTTGTGATTCTCATTGACGAACGTCACCAGTCCGGTCACATCATTCCACCCATAGGCGGTGTTGGTTGAGCCGTCCCAGATATACGCCATATCATGGACATCAGGCCAACTGTAGTAATCGCCGCCATGGTTGATTTGGGCATAATGCGCAGTCCAAGCACCGGCCTGAAAGTCTCCGAAACCATCTTCTGCAGTACTATAAGTCTGGTCATAGATATACCTGCGGGTATCGTCATGGGTTGCATCGCCGGCATTATCGGCATAAACATAGTGTGTCTGATTTACCCAGCGGTGCTGGGGGCCGGTTGCACGAACCCAGATGGTAAAGCTGGTATCGGCACTTGTACCAAGGTCTATTGGCAAACCGTCAGCAAAAGTTCCCTGAAGCTTACCGGCATCGGTATCAACTAACATAAATATTGCACCTTGTTCTTCTCCGCCGACACCATCAACGAATATTGGGCTGCCGACCGTAGCCAGGTCATAACTAGACCAACTGTCTTTGCCGCGATTGCAGGGATCCTCAAAGTCCCACCTTGCTATCAGGTTGTCAGTCTGTTCCCATGGTGCCCAGGTGGTAAAACTCCATACCTGCCCTTCGAAAGTGTTGCCATCGGCTATCGTGTCAATTCGCCAGAAATATTCCTGTGACGTCGCCAGACCGCAAGGGTCAAAACTTGAGCCTGTTGTTGCCTGTTGGTACTCGGGAGAATTGGTATTGGCATCACTAACAGCCGACTCGTCTGTACCCAAATATACTTCCTGATTATCCATAGCTGGAGCAGGTATCCACTGAAGCACAATGTCAGGGGAGATATTGATACTGTTATCATCCGGGATTGGGTTTGAAGCAGTCGGAAGCGCTGTGGTGAAACTCCATATTTTACCCTTGATTGTCTGGCTATTGCTATCGATGGTATCGACTCGCCAGAAATGCTCTTTGCCGGAATCAAGTAACTCCGGTGCAATATTTGAATCGGTTGTTTGTCCCCAGTGCTCGGGCGAATTGGTATTGGCGTCAGTAACAGCCGACTCATTTGTGCCCAGGTATACCTCCTGGTTGATCATATCCAGCCCGGTCAACCAGCTTAGCGTAGTCAGCGGTGAAACGTCAGGACTGTTATCCGCCGGGTTTGGATAAGTGGCCCACGGTGCATCGCCTATTGTAGAAGCATCACGGGCGACAATCTGGCCCAGTTGTACATCGCTTAAGGCATGATCGTAATAACGAACCTCGTCGACATAACACTGCCATTCGAGGACCTCCTTGCGAGTGAAGGCACCGAGAATCCACGTGGCATCGCCGCCCGCCTCAAACTCTGAGTAGGGGTTCTGCATGAATGGTACTCGACCAATCACATCGTTCCAGCCGTACATGCACTTGGCAGAACCATCCCATATTAGCGCCAGGCCATGAACATCAGGCCATGTGTAGTAAGTTCCACCATGATCCATCAGGATACCGTTGTACTGGACGCTCTCTTCCCATATTGTGCCCACTATGTCGTCAGCAGCATTATAGGTTTGATCACCAATAAACCTGTATATCCTCTCATAAGTTGCATCGCCGGCGGTGCGCACACGAACATAATGCTGCTGATTTGCCCAGCGGTGCTGTGACCCGGTTGCACGGACCCAGATGGTAAAGCTGCCGTCATTGGTACTTGTACCCAGGTCCATCGGTGAACCATCGGCAAATGTTTCCTCGAACCAACCCGCATCGGTGTCGACCAGCAGGAAATGACGACCAACCCACTCCGGGTCTCCGGTAAACCCCCACCATTGATTGAGCAAGCCATCACTGACGATAACCGGCGAGTTAACCGCTTCTAGGTCATATGAGCCCCAGCTATCCGAGCCGTCTCCCCATTCAAAATCATACCGAGCAATTAAACCACTCGTATAGTCACCGTAGCTGACAAAAGCAGCAAGAAAAAACACAGCAACGCTCAATAAAGGGATCTTCCATTTCCTCATTTCACTTACCTCCACTTCTCGATAAAACTATAAACCTTACCTTTACTTAACACTACCTTTTTCCATTCTCTCATTACACTTTCCTCCAAAGTTTTATTAACAACTACTTTTTCTCATCAGCCCCTTTCGAATTACCGCCGGCTACTGTTGAGCCCCTTACCACAAGAACCGGATCAACCTCAATTCCTTTCGGGCCTCCGGGCTCAAACTGAAAATCTTCATCAGCGATCTTGCTGAAAAGTATTCCGCCCTGCTTACCAACTTCAAATATATTCTGATCCACCGAAGTTAAGGCGACACCGTGATGTGAAAACCAGTTGTCTACCCCTACCAGCGCAAGTTCCTGAGGCACACGAATGCCGTGCTGAATCGCCTCATGATATATTTGGATGGCAACTGTGTCATTATAGGCAAAGATAGCCGTAGGCATTGGCTTCAAGTGGAAAATGGCCTGCAACTCCTCCTGGCTGAGCGTGGAATTTAAATAAATTTGCGGATAAAAAATTCGGTCCTCTCGAATTTCCACCCCCGACTTTGCCAACTCTATCTGAAAGCCAAATAACCGCTCACGTCCCTTATCATAATTCGCACAGACGACGCATAAGTCCTTATGCCCAAGGTCGATAAGATGCCTTGCTGCCAGTCGGCCAACCTTAATTTGATTGGATTGAACAAAGGGTATCTCAGGGACCACACATTCGACAACGACAACTACCAGACCTCGCTCAATAGCATCCAGATAGGCTTTATAGCTGCCAAGCGAACCGGTGGTAATTATGCCGTCCACATCGCTCGACGAAACGCTTTCAACAACTGCAAGCTCCTTTGAAGCACCAAAATCACGCCCCCGCATCATGGTATCGCGATTGCTGGATCGCAGCCCTTCGCCAATTCCGTGGACAAGCTGCAATGTGTAAATATTATTCATATGAGGAGAGGTGAATAAAACCTTGCCGGTGTGGGATCGATTTCTACTTACAAAGGTGCCCCTGCCGCGGGTTCGACTTATCAAGCCCTGTTTAGCAAGTTCGCTATAAGCCTTAGCCACAGTTAAAGGGCTGGTTCCCAATTGCTCTGCTAATTCATTATCGGTCGATAGCCGTACACCCACAGATAACTCGCCGTTACGAATGCGGCCTTCTATAGACTTGCTGATCTGTCTATGCAGTGGAATGCTTTTCGAACGTTTTAGCTGTAATTGGCCGGTACTGCTCTCAACCATACTTATACCTTCACAGTAAAGTTAACTATAAAAAGCCGGTTATCCAGGCTATTGACTCACGTATATAACGTAATCTAACATTTTTGCAGGTTAATGTAAAGTAATTTCCAATTATTTTTGCAAAAATTTTTCATTTCCCCTGTCACAGGCCTCTCTATTTGCGGTGTTAAAGTCCCTGCTGAAAAGCACAACCACCGCAAATACAAGAAGTTATGATATAAACATATTTAATGCCCATGGCGACCAGGAATCAGCTAACAACATGTTGATAACTATACTGTTTATGGTTTACCATAGGTTAACGTAGGGGATAAACCCAGACCTCTGAAACAACAGCGTTTTCAGGAAAGCCACCCTCATATTTGAATAAAAGCTCCAAATCTCTATTCGCATAACTTTCCGGCGGCAGGGTAAACTCAAATTCACGAGCGATCTTCTGTGGCACTAGCATTGCAGGATGCAATTGTATCTTGCCTGCCCATAATGATTGGAACCGGCTGGATTCCTGGTTCTGAAGATAGCTGACGCGCAGACCATAGCATTTCGCTGGATCCAAGTCTGTATAATTCATTATTATGTTGGGTCGACCATACGCACGCACCTCCTGGCTATCCCGATTTGCTAGGTTATAATCAATAACAAAACAGGTCACCTCAGTAAACTCGGCAAGATGAACACACAATGGATCGGCGGAACGCTTAGGATCCCACGGTTTGTCCAGCAGATTCTTTCGCCCGCAGTCATCATAGAACCAGTTACCCTTGTTTAATTGCGGATGCAAAATATGGTCTGTAATACGCCGGCTTTCTGATTTATCCAGCCTATTATAGGCCAACTCGACAAGATAATCCCGAGCCCAGTCTATGCAGGTAATACAACTTCGGATTCGTTCAGCAGCTTCTATTTCCATCGCGTGATTCTCAAACAAAAGTGAACTAAGCACACCAACCTTGTCTCGACACTGATATGACTGAGCTATTTTTTCGCTAATCTCAGAGTATCTCTTTAGGAAGCCTTTAGGCAGCGGGTAGTTTTGCTCATCCAGGAAGACTCTCTTTTGCCCCGGCGCAGCCGGCCAGATTGTCAGTCTGGTCCCACGCGGGTTAATGCTGTCTTTCCCATGGGGATATTCATTGTAACAGCCGCCATAAATATCATTCGGGCGAGCCCATCGCTCAGGTTCTGTAAAAAATGTCAACAACATCTGGCAGACATTCGGCAAATAATCGGATTCAGCGTACCGAGACAATATATCTGCTATGGCCTGGCCGGTCTGATAATAGAGAACCATAAAATGGTCGAGATATGCACGTAATAAAAACATAGGCCAACGGAAATCCCTGTGCATGGCATCGGTTGCGTTTATGTTCATTTCCTTTGCCAGATTCAGTGTCTGTTCGGATGAGCTGTTCTTGTAAGGGTCCTGGAACATGTTTTGCTCCAGAGCACTGCACAAATGAATCCATCGACTGTCAGAAGCGAAATATCGCCGAGCATACAGAGCCATAATTTCCGTTTCTGACAGATCAGGGTTTATATCCAGCAGTGTCCATACAAATTTGTTTACATCGTCGTGGTTGCCCTCGATATAAGGCGCAGTAGCTTCAACCTCACCGCACCTTCTGTGCGTTAATTCAACAAGGCTGAACTGGCTGTAGGGAATAATTTCCAGATGTGCGGTTTGATAAGTTCTGGTCATTCGCCAATTAAGTTGATTTTCAGAGAGACCCAGTGTCCGAAGATAATTACTATCAAACTGACAGTGCGTAATATCCAGATAACTGAAAACCGGGAAACGATTACGACTGCTCTTGCGAAGCTCCTCGACATTATCGCTGGCAGGGGAGACACAAATGTAATCAACCTGATTCTCATGGTCGAGCAAGGCCTTATACCATGCAGCGTTTTCATCTTCAGTAACCAATTGATTGGTAACAACCAGCTTAACATTAGGATGATACTCTTTTGCAAGGTTTTTTGTTTCGACAGCAAGGTCCATAAATGTTTTTCCCCACGGTGAACACTTGCTGCAGCGACAACCGCCTGTGTCGCCCGACGGGATCAATATAATATCAAGATGGCTGAGGCTGGAAAAAACGTACCGCCGGAGGTCCAAAATCATTTGCCGCTCTTTTGGGTCGCTTGGACAGGCGTTATCACACCATTGGCCGCCATCGAGGTGGTTTTCCCAGCGGCTGTCCTCAACCAGAACATCGTTGGCAGGAATCCAAAGGCCGTAATCCTGCCCAAGGTCCTTCCACATTTGAGGCAGTTTCATCATGACCTGCCAATAGCTTTCAAACTTGTTCTGTATGGTCTTATCGTTAAAAATAAATTGCCCATTTTTAAAGTGCATTCGTGACCATTCCTCGGCGTGCATCGGCAGATTCATCAGCAGGTTAGTACCCATAAGTGCCATATCTTCAGAGTATTCTCGCCACATGGCTTCTGTCATGTTGTCCAGTTGCGGACTCCACGTATGGGTTGCAAACATATGTCCTCGAGTTGGTTGTTTCGGGATTATCAGTTGATCCTCCCGTCCGTCTATCGGGTCGTAATACAAGGTTCCGTTTTCGTAACGCAAACAGTTCAACAGCCATCCACAGCCCAGACCGGCCGCTTTTTGATCTGAAAGACATACTAATAGATAGTTGATCTGTTCTGCTTTGCGTAACAATATCGCAATAGCTTCTCTGCGTAAAGGCAGCCGTTTTCTCACAAAGTCGTATCGCTGCTGCTTGAGGCTATTAACTGTTTTTTTCAACGGGTCGGCAATGTTTAATTTCTCAAACCACCTCCGGGCCTGCGGCGATGATCGGTCCACAACAATAATGACGGTTTCTATTCGGCCAAAACCTTTTTTGCCCGAAGACTGGGCATCTGTTAAACTTACCAACTGTTCTGTGCCTATTACACCCAGCACAGATCGTTTTACCAGGCGTTCCAGGCGATCCAGCAAAATGTTTTTGAACCGTCTTACTATTGGCTCTTCAGAGCCGCTAACAGCAATGCTTAGAGGCGCTGTAGTCAAAGGTATCTGTTTCATGCCTCTGCCCTTCAATATATTACGGAAAAATTAAATATATCACTTATTCACGACCAATATTGCTGTAATCTGCGATGATAATACTTGAAATTTTCTAATGAAATATCCGGTGAAACGTGGTGGTCAATTGTCGGGAAATATCCGCCGGTCTGTTTCATAGCAGGGATCACTCTTTCCAGCTCACGGTCGATAGCATCCGGTCCTTTAGCGATTTCACGTTTGTCGATGCCCCCAAAAATAACAAATCCCGGGTACTTTTTCCGTATTTCGACAACATCCATACCAGCGGCCACTTCAAAAGGCAGCATTCCATTCACTCCCTCACTCATCAGCAACGGTATCAGTTCATTAACATCTCCGTCGGAATCAACAAAAAAACGTGTATGGCCGTATGACTTGTAAAAATTTATTAATTTACGGTAGTAAGGCAGCATAAACCTGCGGACCATATCAGGGGAAATGAGCATACCTTTATTATAGCTCATATCTTCCCAGATAAACATAAAATCGAAATCAATTTTGGGTAAGACCTGTGAGTAAACCGTTTTGATCATTTCTAAATGATCCCGCTGTATTTCGTGAATCAATTGCGGGTCCTCAAAAAGCATAATCATAAACCGCTCTAGGCCCAGCAGCTCTCTTGGCCAGCCAAAAAAACCATCTCTGAAACCCGCTCCCCAGTATATATGGTCCCTGCAGCTAGCCATTTCTACGGCTTGAGCATCAAGCAAAGGCTCACCTTCGAAATCCTGAAAACGCCTGGGGTCATTCGGGTTTAATCGCTCCTCACGCCAGCGGTAATAACTCTTTCTGTCTTTGACGGGAAACTCAAGGAACTTCGGGAAGCTCATTGGTCCTTTGGTCTGCTCCACAATAGCGCCGTTCCATTCACGTCGAATTACGGTGTTTTCTGTCTCTTCAATAATTTCAGACTCATCAAATACAGGACAGATATGAGTATTAAAGCCTCGCCCCTTAACCTCAGCCATGCCCAGTTCTTCACGCAGTTTGTCAATGCTTCCGAGCCCCTCCTGTTTCCATCTTTTGATCGTATCAGGCCAATAACCCCATTCAAAATAGCACATCTGTTCAGTCGTCTTAAAATCAGCTACATCTCTGAAGATTTCCCAGCTTTTCATAAAGTTCCTTCCTCGATAAAATCCAATGACAAGCTTGCAATAAGATCCGAATTAAGCATGGTCTGAAAACATATAGCGATACTCCTCAAACGCCTGGGCCATTATTCTGACGTTCTCTGTGGGAATACACTTATGAGCCAGGGTACAGTCGGCATTGCCTATGAAACCTCCGGAAAAACAGCCCAGCTTTTGGATTAATTCCTTCACTTCGGAGATTACCTGTTCCGGCCTGCTCCCCGGGATGGTCGCCTGGCTGTCCGGATTTGAAAGAAAACAAACTCTTCCGCCAAAATGTTTTGCCACCCGGTCAATGCCAAACAGATTAAGCTGCTCCATATTCAGCACGTCAACGCCAATTTCAATAAGATCATCAATTATCTCCCAGATATAGCCGCATGAATGGAAAAAGACTTTAAGCCCATGATCATGAGCATGACCAAATTGTTCCCTGAATACAGGCTTAAACAATTTGCGCCATTTGGCCGGGCTGATAAACAGGCTTTGCTGCGTCCCCCAATCGTCCGCGAAAATGAAGCCGTTGGCATCGACCTTAATTGCCTGATTTATCATGCCGATCTCAAAGTTCTTGATCTTCTCGAAAAGACTTGCAAAAAAATCCGACTCTGAAGCAATATGGACCAGTATCTGCTCAAAACCACACAGGGAAATCATGCGATTCAAGCCGGTCAAACCAGTTGCTGTACTAACCAGGAACCGGTCAGGATACGTTTTTGCCAGTTTCCCGGCTTCATCCATTCGCTCATACAAATCCGGCATCGGTAGTCGATACCCATCAAGTTTGCCCGGTTCGTCGAGGGGATGCCGCTGAACCTGGGTCATTCCGATTGTCTCGTCTTTAGGCCACCAGCAACCCCATTCGTCTACCAGACCGTTATCTAATTCTTTTTGAGGCCGGCCGGTGGGAAGTAATATTACATCCGATTTCTCCCGGTCTTGAGCATAATATAATGGTACTATATCAGGACCGGTCCGTTCTATCGCTCTTAAGACCCGCTCTTTGCTGTTCATTTACATCTCAACCTGAATTGAAAGGCTTTGCTCTGCGATACGCACAAAATCCAATACACGCCTGTCGTCGGTGCCGGCTTCGATATCAGCAAGAACTATATCGCAGGGACTGAGTTCACGACGTATTCTTAAAATATCCTGCTCGATGCGATCCAGAGATTTGTTTACCAGCTCGATGGGTGAATACATCACTGCCCTGCGGGTATTTGGGAAAAGCTGCCGCATACGCTTCATATCAGAATCAAGCCCCATATCAACATAGCCCAGCAATCCGATTTTACTGTAAGACTCGGCATAAGGATCGATCGTCCAGTTACAATTATGCAGGCCAAAACTTGGAAACTCCGAGCACAATTTTTTATCGTGAGACAGGACAAAACGCTCGTATAACTCACAGCCGATCATGTTGGTAGTACAATTTCCGACCGTGAAAAAATTGACATCAACGCCGCTGGCCCTCTGTCGAGACTGCACATATTTAATGGTTTCCAGCATTGCCTGACAAATAACCGAAAAGAAATGGTCGACAAATGGAGGGTCATCATACATATCAAGCATTATGTCAGGGCCGCGTATTCGAAGGGCGTTATTTGTAATCCCCTGAGGGTTGAGGAATCCGTGAATCCGGCCCCATTTTTTTTCAATCAAATCCATCTGAAGGACTAATTCTTCAAAGCAATGGGTATTCTGGACGTCCAGTCGGTCAAACCCGGCAAGAACATTTTTTTGTATAAACCGCGGCTCAGGGCAGGGCCAGTTGTTGGGATAATACTCTATGGAAATGCCAAACATAGCCGGGATAAGACAAGAACCATAGGCCCCCGAAAGCGATCCGCTCTGCGATTCTTGACCCCCTATTGATAAGTTCTCAAAGCGACGTGTTACCATTTCCCGCATCCTCTTTGCTGTCTCAAAGCGATATTCCGGGTCACTATGCCAGGCTCGACCGAAATCTATATCCAATTCCTGTTGGTACCAACTCGGGGTAAAACCCGGCTCCACCCGCATATCTGATTCGTCGCCTTTATATGGCTGCCTTGTAGCAGGCGCCCCCAGAGGGATATGACTTTTTAACATATGGGGCTGATAGGGCTGAGTCATAAGGCATATTTCCTACGACAAGCTACAATTGCCAAATCTCAACCTCAGACAGCATCTGCAACTGTGCCGCCGGATAAGGCATGGCTAATTTCAAAGGTATTAAGATAGCTTGCTACCTGTGGTTTTTGTTCCAATCGGGCGATAAAACCCCAGTAACCGAGTGTCTGGCTGATCTTGAAAAGCAAAAAATTAATACCTTTGGAAAGACTCAACGACACTGAGTCCTGATCTCTGTCTATCGGCCTGCTGACATCATGAAAATGAATCAGCCGACCATTCAACCAGATGGCTATGCCTTCATCGCTGCCGACAAGAAGATTAATCTTGCACTGCTTCTCGGCCTTAAGAGCCGTGAGGGCATAGGCAATACTGTATGGCTCAATTCCAACTTGTTTAAGCAAATTAACCATGCCATTACTCTCAAGGTCATCGGCACAGATGGGCCGCCAACTAACTTCACGACCCGAATATGGACATTTCATAACTGCATCCAGGTCGATACATTTTTCAGGACTATGCTCCAGATTTAACCCTCTAAGCTCGCCTTTTCCTGCCGCGCTGAAAGGCCCTGCAATAAAGTACTGATCAATAATATTCTCCGCCTCGAAGCGAAGCTGTTTGGGCATGCTCTGAATAGTTTTGAAACTCTCGTAATCAAACTTCAGAACCGGAGTCAACCGTCGCAGAAGCTTCTTGTATTTCGGCAAATATTCGGGATATACCTCGAACATCTCCACTGTCATCTGGCGTATTTCCTGAAGGGAAAGCACTGCTGAAGTTAATGGATCATAGCACAAGGATTGAAACACAAGTTCCTGATCAAGTTCCAGGGCCCCCCTGACCGCCAGCCTTTGAGACATAATCTGCATCTGATTCAATGCTGCAAGCTGTAG
Source organism: Planctomycetota bacterium (assembly GCA_043816955.1). Taxonomy (GTDB): domain Bacteria; phylum Planctomycetota; class Phycisphaerae; order Sedimentisphaerales; family CAYZTY01; genus JBDRHL01. Next base: position 30,484 of record JBDRHL010000059.1, read on the forward strand.
GGGCAAATCGCCAACCTTCTGAGGATGGACGCCTTGATCATCCGCAATACACGGCACCTCAACACAGCAGTCGCCGGGAAGGTTTCCTATCAGGTTAATATTAATTACATTACCATTAAAATGGTATTTCTCCCCTGTAACAATCGCGTTTATGATCCCCGCGCAGTATTCCCGGCTTCTACCCAAATCAAGATACCCCTGGCCTTTTGCGAGCATCTCCATTTGAAGAAGCTGTGCCCGATCCTCCGGCATATACAGCTTCAAATGAAAACCCCGCTCGCCTGAAAATCCAAATCCCGAACAATATTGTGCCTCAAGATCAGCCCGTTTGCGAAACCAGGGGTTGTACTCGCTGTCATGGCCGCTACTTTCGGTACAAAAGTATCCAAGTTGACGATATATTTCCCACCTGACAATATCCTTTCGATATACCGTCGGATCTTCAGACAACTGCTTCAGCCGAGGCAGCAGATTGTGACCATTATGCTCCAACTTCAAAACCCACGCCTGATGGTTTAATCCCGCAACAACGTGAGTTAACTGCTTATATTTAACATTAAGATAATCCGCAAGCCGTTCGAGCGTCTGTTCAACCCCATGACAAAGACCAACAGCATTGATACCCGTAGCCTCTATAATTGCCCAGGTTATCATTGCCATAGGGTTACTGTAGTTAATTAACCACGCATCCTTAGAGGCAAATTTACGGATATCATTTGCCATTTCTACAAAAACGGGGATAGCTCTTTGCGCCCTGAACACAGCGTCAGGCCCAAGCGTATCACCGATGCACTGGCGTATATTGTACTTATCCATAATCCTGAAATCTTCGATCATTGTTTCGTAGCCGCCAACATATGCCGTGTTAACTACAAAATCAGCATCCCGCAGGGCCTCTGCCCTATTAACGGTCGTGGTGAGTTCAGCCTTATACCCGCCCTCCCGGATTATGCGATAAACGAGTTTTTCGACAAGCGAAAGCTTCTCAGCGTCAATATCCATTAGGTAAATCTCGCTACCAGCCAGAGCCGGATAAGTGAAGATGTCGCGTACAACATTCAGTGTAAAAACCGCGCTGCCGGCACCAACTATGGCAATCTTTCTTGACATTTATTCAAATCCCTCAAAAACTAACCTGCGAGCGAACAAACAGAGACTATCGTCCCCTGAACCGCATCTCTCCAACGGTTACCTGACCTGTATAAAGCGCAAGCCGCCATTTATATCAGGATCAGCAAATATACTGTATTTTGAAAAACAAGCTTATAAACTTATATTTATAATAGGTATTCCTTAACGTATTGTCAAGAAGGTTTTATTCCATCCAAACACATTTTGTCCAAAACTGCCTATTCCGCCCACAAAACTGCTTGCCGACTTGAGTAACCATCTTAATTTTCTAAAAACCGCTTTCCCACAGGGATTACTCCATCCCCAAAGATCCGCAAATCCCCGATTATGGCGTAGCCCCAGTTGTTTTAACAAAGCACCCGTTCACCATAATGGACTGGTTTTTGCCAGTATTTATCCCTACACTAGATGGAAGGCCAAGGGCCGGCTAGCGGCACATCATGTTAATTCTTGTGCCAAACAGCTATTTGCTGGGAGCATAACCCTATATACAAGAAGAAGCCAGAAGCTATTGATTTTTATAAAGGGCGTTTCCCAATCTCATTTGGTATTAATCATTGCTTCAGGCAGATAGCGGCTTACCTGTTGGCCTTGCCTGGTAGCAAAACTATAAGTCAATCATCCTAATATGGGATATACGCTACAAAAGCCACGCCAGAAATATATTTACCTAACTTTTACTTGCCCTTTGGACCATTACAATACTATTTTGTCTCTTGAGGTTCTTCGGATGCCCTGCTGATATATTTGTTCAGGGCCTCTTAATTCTAGCGAGCAATATGATAATAGAAGCCAAAAAGATCTTGAAATTGAAATTTAGGTTGAACAGGCTTTTGACACACTGTGTTCATTATTCAACCTGTAGACATTTGATATGGTTCCTGTTGCATGAGAGAAGCCCTCCTGCAGATAAACATCGCTAGGCAACTTGACTAACAACGAGGGAAAATCGTGTTACAAACAGAACACCATGCTTTGTGTAAAGGTTCGAAAAAACATTTAATAATGCAAATGCAGAATGGAGAAAAAAATGAAAACTTTTCAAATAACAACAATCAATTTGGTTGTTACTGTCCTGGTATGTGTCTGTCTTGTAGCCAATCAGGCAGTAGCACTATCGGTTATTGACAGCGGAACTTCGGATCCGTGCGATCCTTGTACCGGGCAGGAGTTTTACCGCACAGACCGCAATATTCATAAGGTCTACGACGGTTCGCAATGGGTAGAACAGGACCTGGCGGTTTTTAATGTTAAGGCCTATGGTGCCAAAGGTGATGGTACAACTAATGACACAAACTCGATTAATGCTGCATTGAGCGCGGTCCCGGCAGCCGGAGGAAAAGTGTATTTCCCTGCCGGCAGCTATCTGATTTCCTTCCCGTTAAGCGTGCCTTCCAATTGTGCCGTCATAGGCGAAGGATGGCAAAGCAAGCTTGTCGCACCGGCAAATGAAGCCGACTTTGCTTTTTTTGTCAATAGCGACATTGAGAGCGGAAACACTAATCTGAGATTTGCGAATATCCACATTGTCGGCAACCGGGTGAATAATACTACATGGGACCCGAATCAGTGTTTTGGAATTCATCTCAGGCAAAGTTCGGATATTATAATTGAGAATGTCTTCGTAGAGGAAATTGCAAGAGATGTCGGAATAGCACTTAGAGACTGCAATGACTTCGTCATACGCAACTGCCTGCTGAAGAATATTCACAACACAGCGATTTATGTAGATGCCAACACAGCAGGTAACAGCGACGGTGTGATAACAGGAAATATCGTACAGAAAACGTATCTGGGCAACGGCATATTCCTGGCTGAGGGATTTCATGACATTACCATCTCTGACAATCAAATAACAGATACCGCCGACTGTGGGATAGAAGTTGGTGCAACTCCCAAGTCCGGACTTTCCAACCGGTATGTAACCGTCAGCGGCAACGTGCTCGATCATTGCGGGGATGGGATACTATTGAGAAATGCAGACTTTATAAACTGCACCGGCAACAATTGCAGCTATGGTGCGGCTAACGGGATTGCACTATGGCCGGACTCGATAACCGCCATTCACAACAACATCATCGGCAACGTTTGCCATGACAATAATGACCATGGAATTAAGATAGCCCATAACGCAAGGCAGACGGTCGTCAGTGGAAATAACTGTTACCACAATGTCGAGTCGGGTATATGGTCAGAAGGGGACCAGCAGGACCTGCTGATAACATCTAATGTCTGCTCTGATAATAATGACCATGGAATAACATATGCCGGAAACAATGCAGGAGGCTTCCTGGGCGAGAACCTGGTTATCTCCAACAATATATGCAGGGATAATGATCTGTACGGAATTTCTGTATGGAACGGCTTAGACGTAGCAATCACCGGAAATAACTGCCATGACACGCGTGTCGGCGGGGCAAAACATCAGCAGTACGGCATCATTACAGGCGACAGCTCGGATTATGCCGTAATAGTCGGCAACTCTTGCAGGGGCAATCTGACAGGCGGTATAACAGCCTCCGGAGCAAATAACGAAATAGATCACAACATACAATGAAATAGACTGCAATGTAGATTGATTAGGATTTGACTTTTTGTATTCCGCCAGGCTCGCTGTTGCGAAGTCTGGCGGAATACAGCCTTTTACAAAAGTTCTTTTTCTGTACAAAACCCCGGTTCTAAAACAGAGCATGCCTTCTTAAGCACCTAAGCTGTCTGAAAAAAAATTTGCTTTCCATCCGATGTAATATATACTAATCGCCGTTTTTGATTTCTTAAAGACTAAAGGCCGTACGTTAGTAACAAATGCACGGAACCCGGAATTAATTGCTAAAACAAGGACCGTTCATGAAGATAGTATTTTTGGATGAATCCACAATAACACTGAACGATATAGACTTTTCGGCACTACAGACGCTGGGGAATTATACATCTTATCCAAATTCTACCGGCAATGAAGCTATCGAAAGAGCCGCAGATGCAGAAATAATCATCGTTAATAAAGTCTGCATCAGCAGGCGTGTAGTTGAGGCACTTAAACATTTAAGATTGGTTGCTGTAATTGCAACAGGATTCAATAATGTGGACATTGAAGCTGCGAAGGAAAAAGCAGTCAGAGTATGTAACGTGGCCGGCTACGCCGCCAGGACCGTTCCGCAGCATACTTTTGCGTTGATCTTAAATTTGGCAACAAAAGTATACAAATATAGCCAAGATGTTCAGGCCGGCAAGTGGCAGGCCGGATCAACATTTACGCTCCTTACCTATCCAACGTTCGAACTGGCCGGCAAGACAATCGGTATTATAGGCTTCGGGACAATCGGAAAGGGCATTGCGCAAATCGCAGAAGGCTTTGGAATGAAAGTCCTTGTTCATGACATCGTACAGTTCGATAGCGAAAAATATAAACGCACTGATCTGGATACTTTATTGCGAAACTCGGATATAGTAACGCTGCATTGCCCGCTTACAGAGGAAACCCGCGACCTTATTAATGAAACAGCTATTTCAAAAATGAAAAAAACTGCGCTGATTATCAACACCGCTCGCGGCGGCATAGTTAACGAGCAGGCATTGACCGACGCTCTTAATTCCGGCAGGATTGCAGGAGCCGGGGTTGATGTGCTTACCGAAGAACCACCGAAAAACGGCAATGTTCTGCTCTGTGCAAAGAACATAATAATAACTCCACATTGTGCCTGGTCCACCGTCGAGGCCCGGCAAAGGCTTGTTGACGAGACCGCAGAGAATATCAAGGCCTTTATTGCAGGTCATCCCCGAAATGTAATTGTGTAACTGTTTCAATTAAGAGGAAATTGCATATGAAAATGAAGAATGTTAACGATGGCAAAGCTGTAGAAGCTCCGGATCGTGTCATCCGCAAGACTTTGGCATATAACGACGAAGCAATGTTATGCCACTTTGTCCTGAAAAAAGACGCCAAAATACCGTTACATTGTCATCGCTCAACCCAGATTGGTTATATAATAAAGGGAAGAGCCGGATTTCTCGCCGAACAGCAGGACAATGAGTTTGAGGCCGGTGCCGGCGATTCATATGTCTTTAGTTCTTTTGTCAAACATGGGACTATTGCATTGGAGGATACCGAATACGTCGAAGTTTTCGTGCCAGCCAGAGACGAGTATAAGGACTTTTAAGGATTCGTCATTAAGCTCAAAAACTCTTTACAACGCCAATGTGACAGAAAAGGAGAGCAAGAAGTGGAACTTGTTCAAAAACTACAGCAAAAAATAAAAGCCGGTCAACCCGTGTTCGGAACCTTTTTAACTGAACTGGATGCGACAGGTATTATCGCATCTATGGGACGGTGCGGTTTGGATTATTATGTCATCGACACAGAACACGGAATACACGACCCCAGCCGGGTTCGCCAGATGATCGATGCAGGCAAGTTTTTTAATATATGCCCTTTTGTTCGTGCAGCAGGGGTAGAGCGAGGCCTGATCACCGGGCTTTTAGATGCCGGCGCCGAAGGTATCATATTTCCTCAGGTTCGAACTATCGATGAAGTCCGCAAAGCTGTCGAGTTTACAAAATATGCACCCGTAGGCAGTCGGGGAGTACATCTGCTGCGACCACATACGGGTTTTGTTGTACCGGACGATACGTTACATTTCTTCGAACAAAGCAACCGCAGTTTAGTCACAGCCATTCAAATTGAGACCAAGACAGCAGCAGATATCATTGATCAGATAGCTGCAATTAACGGTGTGGATATGCTCTACGTCGGCCCTTCGGATCTGGGCATGGATTTGAGCTGTGCAGGCCAAATTACCCAGCCGGCAATACGCGAAATCGCAGCTAAAGTTGTCAATGTTTGCAAAAGGGAATCCAAAATTGCAGGCTATCACGTAAACGACCTTGGTGAACTTACTGAGCTTCGTAAGCTTGGATTCACTTTTTTCGGCTACTGTGATGCTTTGAGAATTTTTACGGAAGGGCTGCAGAATCTCATTGGACGCATTCATGGTTAGATTATCCTGCTCCGGGTTTTCTTGGATACGAATTTAGGATCTCATAAAATAATTTGTTCGATCATTCAACATAAGGGGTTTTAATTTTATACAAATCGATGCGTTTCTGTATTTTTTCAGCCAGATCATTGTGCTCAAGAGCCGCCGCCAAGGCAATAGCTTCTTCAGCCGTTTTTACCGCCTCATCAAACTTCCCTGCCGAAGCATAAGCAGCCGCAAGGGTGTCTAAAAGCCGGGGCTGTCTGTAACCGCTCAACTCACAGGCTCGCCGGGCCAGCCGGATCGATTCGTCGGGATTACGTATCTTATGGTCTTTGACTGTTGCAAGCAGCCACGCCAGATCATTAAGTGCACCAGCAGAGTCAGGCCTTAATCTCACCACTTCGGCTAAATGCACGATAGCTAAGTCAAACTTCCCCTGAATATAATAAATATGGGCCAGGTTGTTATGAGTATTAACATGGTCAGGTTTGAATTTTAGTGCCTTGCGGTAGTGGATAATTGCTTGCTCAAACTTGCCCTGTGATTGAAAGATATTACCCAGATTATTGTACGCTTCGGCAAGGTTCGGTTTAAGTTTCAGGGCCTCACGGTAATGACTGATCGCCTCGTTAAGCCTGCCTTTTGTTTGAAAGGCAACACCTAGGTTGTAATGTGCCGCTGATATACTTTGCCGTGTCATATTTTCACCATATGCACTCAACTTTGTATAATCCGGCTTGAACTGTAGAGCTTTATTGTAATGGATAATCGCCTCGTCAACTTTGCCCTCCGATTGAAGCGCGACAGCCAGGTTATAGTGAATTGGCGGCGCAGCATCCGGCGTAAGCGCCAATATCCGCTGAAAAAGACTTACCGTATCACGCCAGTAATGCAGGTACTGCCGTGTGGCGGCTATCTCGGCAGCCATTAGCAGCACAATCACAACAGCCCCACCGTATCTTATAGCTGTCTTACTCGTAGTACCTACGCCAAACCAATAACTCAGAAATGCGGCCAATACCATCAGTATCCCTATCGATGGCAGGTAAACAAATTTATCCGCTGCGATCACTATCGTAAATCCGATTACACCCATAGTCGGAAGAATTGCCACAAAGAAAAACAGCCACCCCGTCAGCGCTGCACGCGTCCAGCGAAGCGAAAATACTAACAAAAAAATCAGCATACAACTACCAATTACACCGGTCAGTATTGCTGGATTTGACAACTCCAGCAATGCGGGAAAAGCGTAATGTGGTGACAAATTAACAGGCCAGACGATCTTAAAAAGATAAAAAACAATATTGTGGCAAACGATTAACATAATGCGCTGCGCATTATAATGAGTTGGCAGCACCGCTGCAGCGGTACGGCTTTGGGACACATAAATTATTATTGCCGAAACACCGGCCATTATAAAAAAGGGCAGTTTTTCTTTTACCGCCCGGCCCCTCAACCTATTAAGAGGCCAATAATCCATCAGCAGCATGAGTATCGGCATTGTAATGCAGGTCGGCTTGGAGATTAAGGCTAGCGCATACATCACTATACAACCCGCATAAAGAAGATAACCGCCTTTGCGGGTAAAACGGATATAGCAAATCAGGCACCAAAGCGAAAAGAACATCGCCAGTAATGTCTTACGATCACTCACCCAGCAGATAGGTTCTACAGTCATGGGATGAACCCCGAAGAGCAAACCTGCCGCAGCAGCCACCCAGATTCGACCAAATAATAAGTACAGCAGGACAACCACCATCGCGGTGTTCGCCAGATGGAGGGTAAGACTGGTACGATGAAAAATATACAGGTTATCAGATCGCCCGCCAAGGGCATAATCCACCATCAGAGAAATCATCGTCAAAGGCTGATAGTAACCCTTCACAGTTGACGGCTCAAGCACCTCGGTGAAGAACCGCCGAGCCGAGACCCAACCTGGATTTTGCACTAACGAATTCTCAGTGAAGTATTGATCATCGTCAAAAAATAACGCCTGGGCCGACAATCCCGGCCGATATGTCGCAATTACGACAAACAACACAACAGTTATCAACACAGCCGCTAGAATTATCCTGTGAAATGGAAAAAATTTATGCTCGATCTCTGCTTCCCTGTCAGACATCTGACTTTCATGCCGTCTTTTCCACTGACTACTGTGCTGTTTTCTCTGCTTTGACCTATACATCTTGTGCTGCTGACTACACCTTTATAAAATCTTATTTCACCAAAAATAACCAAGCACTTGATTATAGACGTATGCTCAACTGTATTAACGCTATAGTATTTAGCTCTTGAAAAATCAATATGGTTTTGCAATAATTTTTGAGTGCGGAAAATGCCGCAGATCAGGGAATTGGAATCAAATTGGCAAACATTATTTTATTTACAGGTAGTGGGCAAAGCTGGATAATTTGAATCGGCTGGGTATAATAGCGGAAGTAATTATTGGCAAAACACGAATGTATCATCACGAGTCCCCGTAGCCCAATTGGATAGAGCGTTGGCCTCCGGAGCCAAAGGTTGCAGGTTCGAATCCCGCCGGGGATAATTTTTTAAGTCTTTTGTTTTAGGCATGTTACAACTTCCTTGATTTTGTTCGTTTGGTTGGAAAAGCCCGTTTTTGGGCCGAGTGGGGCAGTCAGGTCGCTTGCTGGGATTTTTCCCAGCAGTTTCGACTGCACGCGTTGAGCTTTCTTGATATCTTCAGATTGTACACTCAGATAGTATTTCTGTGTGGTTCTGATGTCGCTATGACCGGCAAGCTGTTGAACTACGTGAATCGGCAGATATTTGGCCCAGTTTGTAATACAAGAGCGGCGTAAATCATGAAGACTATAAGGCGGCACACCCAATCCTGTTCGGCACAATAGTTGCTATGCTCTTGTTTTGAGTCATGTTAACCAATCATCGCTGACAGAGCAGGGGGCTTGAAGAATTATAACACATTTTCTGCGCAGCACAAAACCCAGCCAGACTTATCACGGGGATT
>JBDRHL010000060.1:0-5440 GCA_043816955.1 Planctomycetota bacterium
ATAGGGCAACGCTGGGAAGCGACCCGAGTGTTTTGGCAATGCCATACGGCATGGGGCGAGGCCCGTTATGGGCTTCATCCTCCCATGTATGCCGGAGGCCCAAAAGCGATAAATCCAAGTTAAAAAGCATCTTAATTTACCGTGTCCTTTCGGCAAGCCTGCATGACATGAGTTCTTATGGGTGCTATCATATTCGTCGTCAGCAACCCTATTTAATGAGGACGACGTATGAAGAATCGATCGAAATCGAATTTGCCAGCCAAGCTTACCCGTGGACGAAAGCGTTTTGAAAAATGGCGAAAAAAACATAAAACGCGCACACGATTGCCAGAGCCGCTGTGGTCGGCGGCGGTCAAACTGGCACAGGACTACGGAATCAACCGGACCGCACGCGCCCTGCGGCTGGACTACAGCGGCTTGAAGAAGCGGATCGAATCGACTGTTTCAGGCGACCCTGCACAAGCCGTTGCCGGACCAAATTTCATTCAACTGCTTCCTGCTGAGTTGACGGCGGTGGCCGAGTGCGCCATTGAGTGCCGCAATCCCAATGGCGCCACGATTCGCATCCACCTCAAAGGCCCTCAGCTGCCCGACCTGGCGGCTCTGAGTCAAAGCCTCTGGAACGGTGATCGATGATCCAGCTGACCCCTCATATGCGGATTCTCGTGGCCGTTGAGCCAGCCGATTTCCGCAAAGGAATCGATGGTCTCGCCCGGGTCTGCCGGGAACAATTGCGACAGGATCCCTTCAAGGGCGCCTTATTCGTATTTCGCAACCGCAGGGCAACTTCCGTCAAGATCCTGGTATATGACGGGCAGGGTTTCTGGTTGTGCCAGAAGCGGCTGTCGAAGGGTCGGTTCCCCTGGTGGCCACAGAGCGCCTCATCAGGGATTAAGGCTCTGGAGGCCCACCAGATTGGTGTCTTGCTGTCCGGTGGCAATCCGGCGGCAGCCCAGGGGGTTCGGCTCTGGCGGCGGTTAGACGAGGGATCCTCAAATGGATAAAGTCAAACCCTGCTTTTGTCCGATAATGTATTTATCCATTGTCAGACAGGATAGATAACGATGGGCAATCTCAGACGAATTCGAAAACAGATGGGTGCCATATCGCACCGGGCGAAACCCAGCCAATCCAAGCCGGGCGACCCTGAATGTGTCGAACTGGAAATGAGCGAACTGGAGGCGATTATTGAACGCTCCAAAGCAGGGCCGCTGCATGAGCAGGATTGTGAGCAGCTTCGTTCAGTATTACGAATCCTGTATTTTCTGACACAGGAACTGGAGAAAAAACACGTCTCGGTCAAACGCTTGAAGCAGATGCTTTTCGGAGCCACGACGGAAACGACCCGCAAAGTGATAGAGCAAATTCTGGATGAGGCCGGACAGGAAAAGAAGTCCGGTGACGAGGCGGAGGCGGACAGCGAAACAGAAGCCCGCCAGAAAGCCAAAGGGCATGGTCGTAACGGCGCCGACGCATATACAGGCGCAGAGAAAGTTCATGTGCCGCACAATTCCCTCAAGGCCGGGGATGCCTGCCCGGACTGTAAAAAAGGCACCGTGTATGAGATGGCCGAACCCGGCAGACTGGTGCGGGTCCGGGGTCAAGCGCCTCTTGGTGCCACGGTATATGAGTTACAGAAGCTTCGATGCAGCCTGTGCGGAGCTATTTTCACCGCTGCGACGCCGCAAGGCGTGGGAACGGATAAATATGATGCCGAATCAGCGAGTATGATCGCGCTTTTGAAATATGGGAGCGGGCTTCCCTTCAATCGGCTTGAGCGGCTTCAGGGCAGCCTGGGGATTCCTCTGCCGGCGGCGACCCAGTGGGAGATCGTCGAGCACAGCGCCGACCGGATCGAACCGGTCTTCGAGGAAATGATTTACCATGCAGCCCAGGGCCGGGTGCTGCACAATGACGATACGACGATGAAGGTACTGGCTTTATGCAACCGGCACGAAAAATCTGTTGATGGCGCTCTTTCGCCCGCTTCAGAGCGGACAGGCGTGTTCACCTCGGGCATCGTCTCAGTCCTCGAGGGTCATCAGATCGCGTTATTCTTTACCGGACACCGCCATGCCGGAGAGAACCTGACCGACCTGCTGAAGCAGCGTGCGCCAGAGTTGGACAAGCCCATCCAGATGTGCGATGCGCTGAGCCGCAACATGCCTGAAGAACTCGAGACCCTCATTGCCAACTGCCTGACACACGGACGCCGGCGTTTTGTCGAGGTGGCGGTGAACTTCCCCGAGGAGTGCCTGTATGTCCTGGAAGTCCTCAAGGAGGTTTACAAGAATGACGCCGAGGCCAAGCGTCGGGGCTTCTCCGACCCGCAGCGGCTCCAATGGCATCAGGTTCAAAGCGGCCCGAAGATGGCTGACCTGAAGAATTGGCTCGATGAGCAGATCGAACAGCACAAGGTCGAACCCAACAGCAGCCTGGGCGAGGCGATTGGCTATATGCTCAGGCACTGGAACGAACTGACGCTGTTCCTACGACAGCCCGGAGCCCCGCTGGATAACAATGTGTGTGAAAGAGCACTCAAAAAGGCGATTCTGCACCGCAAGAATTCCTACTTCTATAAAACCCAGAACGGAGCCCGTGTGGGAGACCTATTCATGAGCATCATTCACACCTGTGAACTCAATACTGTCAACCCGTTCGACTACCTCACCCGGCTGCAGAAGAACGCCGAAGCCGCCGCGTCAGATCCTGCCGACTGGATGCCCTGAAACTACCGCCACACGCTCCAAAGCACCGACACCCCCAAATAAATTCTTTTTTTTCAGGCTTGCCGAAAGCACACAACCCCTCCGACAATCGACAGACCATCGGCGCCAACAATCGTCAATTCATCCATACCCCCTCCTATGTTAACCCAAGTTCCACAGTAAGGGGTGTAAAAGGCGGTTTTTAGGCTCTCAGGGCAGAAAGTCTTCACTACATTTTATTTCAACTCTTTATTTGTCCGGGTAGATCAAGGCCCAAACGCGACAGCAAAATCGCTTGATGCTCGGTTGGTTTGCCAACGCAACGGCGGCGAATATCTATGTTTTTGCGAGTCGGCAACACAACATCTACCACGCTGATCTTGCTCAGTTCGTCAAAAATCCGCCGAGGCTCATCGCCCAAACCTGCGGCTTTGGCCATCTGATGCAATGTTTTCCATAACACATAAGCCAGAAAGCAGACCAGGATATGGGCCAATACCCGATTCTTTTTCTGATGCCAAACCGGCCTGATCTTCAGGTCGCTTTTGTGAATACGAAACGCAGCTTCAGCTTCGGTCAACTGGATATATGCATGCCATAAATCCTCAGCCGACCAATCAGTGACATTAGTACGGAGCAGATAGCAACCTTCATTAAGCGTTGCCCACGCTCGCCAGTTTTCCTTTTTCAACCAACTGACAGTCGTGCGTCCATCGGCTTGTTTTACTTCGACTTCAAACAGTCCTGCTGCCCGGCTGTTCTTGGCCATGATACTGCCAACCCTGCGGTCGATAGTTTCTTTCTTATACTTGCGTTTTTCACAACCGGTTTTGAGTTTTTCCAATGCGGTATCGATACGTTGCTCAAACCGTTCGTGCATTGCTTTCTCTTTCGCTTTTCGTTCATGGCTGCGACACAAAATGTACGTTTCCCTGCTATCATCAGGTGACTGACATATCTTCACTTCAAGTCCCTGACGAATCTTCTGCCAATCATCCTGAAGCAATTGACGCTCAAACTTTTTCAAGGTGCTTTTTGATGCACCAATAATATACTTACGATTACCCGATTGCATGAACTCAATGTTTTCTTTACTCATCATGCCGCGGTCCCCGCACCATATACGGTCAGCTTTGCCGTAATAAGCTTCCATTTTCGTAACAATTTCCTGCCAGGTTTTAACATCGTTTTTATTGCCCTCGAAAACTTCATATCCCAAAGGCATACCGCATTTGGAGACTACCAGGCCAATGCAAACCTGTTTGCAATCAGAACGCTTGTCGCGAGAATAGCCTCGTTGTGCCATTGGATTGCCCAAACATTGGCCTTCAAAATATGTACTGGTAACATCGTACAGCAATAAATCATACTTCAAGCCGAACATACTGCCGAGCCGTTGCTTTAAATGTTTCTCCAAAGCTTTTTTGTGAGGTAGAAGTTTGTCCAATGCACGATATAACCGTTCGTCATAAACCTTTTCGGGCGGTATACCCAATAATTCAGGCATAGCTGTACTCTTATAATAATGCTCAGCAATATAAAGCTCGCTTGAGGGATTGCACAGCCGACATATCGCAAGTACCAGTGCCGTTTTCGACCATGGTATTTCCTCCCTTCCCTGCGGCATTACCGTTTCGAGTAATTCATCAAACTTGAGTTTATGTATCAGTTGTAAAGCGAGCCATGGCCCACCAAAGTCCAGCTGGTTCTCAACGCGGATATTGGCAGTATCTACTTCTATCCATTCCGGCTCAGGTTTATTATCTGTATCAAATAATTGTAGCTGCCTGAATGTTTTTTTATTGCCTTTGGCTGCTTGTTTGATTCCAAGCCGTTCGGATTCTTTGAGCAATCCAAGATAAGAAACGATACGCTGACGCGGCCCTCGCTCTGTTCGGTAAGATTCGACTAACGCCCAGTATGCGTGGTTCTTTCCATTCTTATATCGATAACATGGCCTGATAAACATAACCACATTTTACAGCGGATTTAACACCAAACAAGTGACAAGGTCTTCACTACATCACCTTTCAAAAGTATTCGCTGTGTTTTCAGCAGAAACTCAAAACCCTGCCTTGCATAACACCAGCAAAAACCGCCAACTCACAAAAAAAGATACGCAAAAAAAGTTCAAAAAAACTTTTTTTCTCATCTACTGTGGAACTTGGGTTAGGAGCATAGTAAAAGCAATCACCTGGCGTGCCGGCGGTACGGTTGTCACATTTGCTGTGGCCTGGGTACTGACGCGGAGACTTGAGTTGGCGGCGCAGATTGGATTTCTGGATACGGCAATTAAGATCGGGGCATTTTATGCTCATGAGCGAATATGGAACGAGGTGAGCTTCGGCAAAAAAAAGCCGCCTGAATACCAGATTTAGAAGATCATATTGTTAAAAGTTACAAGGGGATTTGTGGCTATGTTGATTGAAGAGATAGCAGAAAACGTTGCAGAGCTTGTGGAGAAATTGAATTTTGCTGAAAAAGTACAACGGTCTCTGGATTTGATTAAGCGAGCTTATCAGGAGTATGGAGACAGCCTTGTTGTTGCAAACAGCCTTGGTAAGGATTCGAGTGTTATCTGGGATTTGGCTAAAAGGGTAAGTCCGAAGATTCGCGGTTTCATTATAACCACAAGGTTCAAGCCTCCTGAAACTAAACAGTTTATGGCTAATGAAGTTGCACGGTTCCCTGAGCTGAAGGTTTACAGCAACGACGAAGAAATCCCGGATAAG
>JBDRHL010000061.1:0-33414 GCA_043816955.1 Planctomycetota bacterium
AACCCTCATATTTCAACATTATAGAATTTTAGGACAGGATGTCAACAAGTAGAAAGACTAATAAACAATTGCAAAATCGCACAGAATCGAATCCGCAATTCCAAAAGCCGAACGTGTAAGAAAAACCCGCCCGTGGTCGGACCCAATCAACCCCATTTTCTGATACGCCCTGATCGGCTCTGCAAATAATTGCATCGCGTCAAAGCCCGTCTGCTTCTTGAATTCTGCTAAATCAATCCCTCTCATGCAGCGAAGATTCAGCACAGCAGTCTCACAGGCCCGCTCAAGGCCAATAAGCATCTCACTCGCTGCGACAGTACTTCTACCGCTTGTAACCGCCGCGACATACCTGCTGATATCGGCAAAATTTGTGCTCCTTGTGCTGTGCAGATACGAAGTTGCCCCAGGCCCTATCCCCACATAATCACCGTTCGACCAGTAGTTGAGATTATGTCTGCACTCAAAGCCTGCTCTGGCAAAATTTGATATTTCATACTGCTCGATACCTGCTTTTGCCAGTTCGTCAATTGTCAGTTCATACATCGCCCGGTCGGTATCCTCATCCACAGGTTTTATCAGCCCAGCTGCGAGGTCCCTGCTAAGAGCTGTGCCATCTTCATAACTAAGACTATACGCGCTTACATGCTCTACTGCCAGCCCGATCGCCTCCCGGAGATTGTACTTCCACGACTCCGGATCAGAGCCTGGAACAGCAAAAATCAAATCCAGGCTGATATTATCAAAACCTGCTGACCTGGCTTGCTGGACGGCTTTATGTATGCAGCCGGCAGTATGGGTTCTACCCAGAAAATCCAGTTCCCTCTGAATGAAAGATTGCCCGCCAATTGAAAGCCGGCCTGCACCCGCATTGCGCAACTCACAAAGAAGGACCTTGTCAACCTGGCCGGGATTTACTTCGACAGTAAACTCTTCTGCTGCCGGGCATCGCCGCTTCACCTGGCTTACCAGCACAAGCAGATGTTCAGACGCAAGACAACTCGGACTTCCGCCGCCGATATAAATCGTTTTTACCCCGCAGAGTGTTTTATGGCAATCCAGCTCGCTTATCATCGCTTCGACAAGAGCACCTGCGTCGTATTTGGCAATGGGCTCAGAGTAGAAACCACAGTAACGGCACTTGCTCCTGCAAAAAGGAACATGCACATATAAGCCGGGTCCGTCTGTACCACATTTTGAATTTGACTTGCGAAACATTTATTCCTCTGAAATATCGAGCCATCTGCCTCATCGCCTCGATAAGCCGCTCTTCTGTTTTTTTGCGATTCATCAGCAAAAAGCTCCTTATGCCGGGTTCGAATGGTTCAATCTGAATGATGATTCATGCATTACCCACAATCAAGCAAAAAACCATCCACCAGGCTTTCCGGAGTGGGAACCAGTAATTTACCCTTGCAATAATGCAATTTTACCGCTATAACCTTCGAAAATAAAGCCTTACCTAGATAGACTTTGTGAGGAAAACATGCGATACAGCCAAATGCTTATCCCGACGGTCAAGGAAGTCCCTGCCGATGCTGAAATTACAAGCCACAAGCTTATGATCCGCGCAGGGCTGATGAGAAAACTTGCCAGCGGAACCTATACTTACCTCCCTCTCGGATGGAAAATCCTGCTTAAAATAATGAACATCGTTCGCCAGGAGATGAACAGAAGTGGCGCGCAGGAAATACTCATGCCCGCTGTTCAGCCCATTGAGTTATGGCAGCAGACCGGTCGGGATGTTGATTATGGCCGGACGATGTGTCGTTTTATCGATCGGCATGGCCGGGGTAATGTCCTGGCGCCTACTGCCGAAGAGGTTGTAACCAATCTTGCCGCCGGGGAAATAAAATCCTACAAGCAGCTCCCCATGAATCTTTATCAGATAAGTTTCAAATTCCGTGATGAGTTCCGTCCTCGCTTCGGCGTCCTGAGAAGCAGGGAGTTCATCATGAAAGACGCCTACAGCTTTCATGCCGATCCCCCGTGTCTCGATAAAACCTACCGCGATATGTACGCTGCCTACGAAAGAATATTCACCCGCTGCGGGCTCCGGTACGTCATTGTGGAAGCCGAATCCGGCGAAATGGGAGGCTCCGGCTCACACCAGTTTACCGTACCATGTGAGTCGGGAGAGGATATTATCGTACATACCGAAGACGGCTCATACGCAGCCAACATCGAAAAAGCAGCCGTCGATCCCCTCCCAAAAGAACCTTCTCCCGCGAAAATTCCGCCTCCCCAGGATGTCCACACTCCCAATGTAGGCTCAATTGAAGCAGTTTGCCGGTTCCTCGGCACCAGGCCCCGCGACATGATAAAAACGCTTATCTATGCTGCCCAGGACAGTACTGTTGTTGCGGTTGTCCGCGGCGATCATGATGTCAATGATGAAAAACTCACCCAGGTGACGGACGGCAAACACATCGAACTTGCCGACGAAGAAAAGATACACAAATTAAGCGGTGCATCTGTTGGTTTTGCAGGCCCCGTGAACATGGCAAAAAAAGTCGACCGCCTGATCATTGACCACGCTGTTGCCGCAATGGCCTGCGGTGTAAGCGGCGCTAACAAAACAGACTATCACACCAGAAATATCGTCCCCGGCAGGGATTTCCCGCTGAAGGGAGATAACATTATCATCGCTGACATACGAAACGCTGTCGAGGGAGACACCCACCACGCTAAAAAGCTGATGTTCAGACGCGGCATTGAAGTCGGACAGGTGTTCAAACTGGGCACAAAGTACAGCACCAGGCTGGGTGCGAAATTTCTCGATGAAAACGGCACCGAACAGCCGTGCATCATGGGCTGTTACGGCATAGGTATAAACAGAATCATGGCTTCGGCTATCGAGCTGGGCAACGATGAAAACGGCATAATCTGGCCGATTTCAATAGCGCCTTTTGAGGTTATCATAACCGCTGTAAATCACAACGACCAGGCTGTGGTGGATACCGCCGAAAAACTCTATCAGCAGCTCGTTAATGCCGGCGTCGATGTGATTTTAGACGACCGCGATCTGCGGGGAGGCGTAAAATTCAAAGATGCCGACCTGGTCGGTATCCCTGTTGCAATTACCGTGGGAAGCAAATCCCTCGTACATGGAAATGTCGAAATAAAACTAAGGTCCCAGCCGGATCGCCGGAGCGTTTCGTTTCAAAATGCAGCACAAGAAACTGTTAAAATTGTAAATTCGTTAAAAGCCAAACTGAATGTGGCAAATAGCAAATCCTAAACCAGCCAAACTGCTCGTCGGCATCCTCGCGTGTGATGAACAGGTTCTGCATGAAGCCGTAAAAGTTATCGAAAAACAATTCGGCGCAATCGACCTTGCAAGCCAAACTTGGCTGTTCGACAGTACCGGCTATTATGCTGAACAGACCGGCCCGAATATCATTAAACAGTTTGTATCGATCGAACAGCTTGTTGACCCGGGCAAACTTGCCCCCATAAAGCTCAAAACAAACCGGCTCGAACAACAGCTTGCTCGGAAAACCGGAACCCCGTATCCCAGGCCGGTCAACATTGACCCAGGCCTGATCGAGCCGTCGAAGCTGATACTGGCCTCAACAAAAAATTATTCACATCGAATATATATCGCAAAAGGCATTTACGCTGAAGTTACATTGTGCTATAAAAAAGGTTGCTGGCAAAGCCTGGAATATACGTATCCGGACTATGCAGCCGACACATATCATGATTTCCTGACACAGGTCAGAACGAAACTTGTGGAGCAGTTGCGAACAATATGATGATGGCCCTATTCACTGTTCTGTTCATAGGCACATTTGCATTGTCGGTTCTCTTAACCGTTACAGCAAGACTTGTCGCACTTCGCACCGGTTTCGTGGCGCACCCTGCGCAGGATAGATACCATACTCGTACCGTTCCGCTCGCAGGAGGCGCAGCGATTTTCTGGACAATCACCCTGACGATTATCGCTGCAATCCTTGCTGTAAAATTTTTGCTGGAACCAGGCCGGCTGAGCTGGCTGGGTGAGACTGTAGCAGTACACACCGCAGGCTTTATCGACAGGATTCCTCATCTGCTGGCAGTTCTCTTTTTTGCACTCGTTTTGCACCTGCTCGGCCTTTGGGATGACAGAAAACGTTTAGGACCGTTTTTTAAGTTGGCAGTTCAGTTCGCCATAGCATTTGGCATGGCCTTTATTGCTGATATAAGGGTAGAGCTTTTTATTCACAGCAAAATGATAACCTCGCTGCTGTCGGCCTTCTGGATCGTGCTTATAATAAATGCCTTCAACTTTCTCGATAATATGGACGGCCTGTCCGCGGGAATTGCGTTAATAGCCTCGGCAGTTCTGCTCTCCGTCGCTGCTCCAAGCGGACAGGTTTTCGTAAGCGCAATGGCCGTAATATTTATCGCTGCCCTCGCAGGCTTTCTAACCCTTAATTTCCCGCCTGCAAAAATCTTTATGGGCGATGCAGGCTCATTGATCGTCGGACTCTTTGTGGCCCTCCTGACACTCAGAACCACTTACTATCAACAGGCCGCCTCCGGGAGAATCTACGCGATTTTTATGCCCCTTGTCATTATGGCTGTGCCTCTGTATGACTTTGTCAGTGTAACAGTATTGAGGATAGTGCAGGGTAAAAGCCCCTTTATCGGCGATACACAGCATTTTTCACATCGTTTGAAAAAACGAGGCCTGAGTGACCTGCAGACCGTTCTGACGCTTTATCTTGCAACCCTCTGTACAGGCATCGGAGCTGTTTTGCTGCGATATGTGGCGCCTGTAGGCGCCGTCCTTATTTTCGCACAGACCCTCATGATACTTGTCGTAATCGCTATTCTGGAAATGAGCGCAAGTTACACAAAAAATGAAAACTGATACCAATCTACAGGAAAAACACGGACACTTCTTGGAAAATATCTTCCTTGCCCTGTCACTTTGCATCGTTGCGCTGCGGACTACTTTTACCGAAAGCCCTAACTTCACAATCGGCTCTGTGGCAGGTAGTTACGCCGGTGCTGCACTCAGCATAGCTGTCTCGGGAACGCTTATTTTCTCTTCGCTTATTTACCTTTGCTACTGTTGCACCAGAAAGATTCCGCAATTTCGAATGACAGGCATGGAAATCCCGATATTGCTTTTTGCTGTTGCTTCCGCTGTCAGTCTCACAGTCGCCTCAAATAAACGTGCTGCAGTCAACGATATTATCACTATGCTCGCCCCGATGCTCATGGCTGTGCTGCTTGTACAACTGCTCGATTCTCCAAATAGAATCAAGCTGCTGCTCTATGTCATCGTTACCTTCGGTGCTGTCTCGGCATATCAATGTATCAGCCAGTTCTTTTCGGGCAATGAGCTGATGATCGAACAATACAAACAGGACCCCAACTTCATGCTTGCGCCCCTCGGACTTGAAGCCGGCTCCTACCACCACATGCTGTTTGAGCACCGCCTCTACTCAAAGGATACACCGGGCTTTTTCACCACCAGCAACTCGGCAGGCTCATTCCTGATGCTTGCCTCTTTTGCTGCTATTGCCCTGCTGCTTGAGAAAATAAGAATTTTTAGGACTCACAAGAATAATCTTACACACCTGATTACCTCTGCGGTCGTAACAGCCTTTGTGATTACAGGCCTTTTCATAACCCAAAGCAAAGGTGCAATAGGCGCAGCAATAATCACTTCTGCTATGCTCACAACATTTTTCATTCTGCGCAATTGGTTGACCGCGAACAAAAAAACCGTTCTTGTTGTGTGTATTATCGCTGTCATTGTAATCGCCGGCCTGATTATGCTGTATGGCCTGATAAATGACACCCTGCCCGGTGGAAAAACCATGCTTGTCAGGTGGCAGTACTGGACCGGCGCTGCAAAAATGTTTGCTCGGCATCCTTACGCCGGTGTCGGGCCGGCAAATTTCAGCACGTACTACCCGAAATACAAAATCCCAGCCGCTCCGGAAACAGTAACCGATCCCCACAATTTTATTTTGAGCATATTGACGCAATATGGCCCACTCGGTTTACTGGCGTTTCTGGCGGCGGTTACAGTTCCTCTCCTTAAAATAATCTTTGCAGGAAAACAGCTTGGTATAACCAATCCAGCCGGGGAGTCTCCATTCAGGAAGCTGGCTCTGTCATTTCTGGTTTTGATCGTTGTTGTTATTCTTTTTATCAGGCCGCTGTTTGTTCCATCACAGCTTGGAAATTCTCCCGCAGTCATTGCCTATGTTATTCTCCTCCTCTACGTAACACCCGCGGCGGTTTTAATTTTAGCTTTTCTGCTGCTGTCCACTCGGGAAAAACCTGCTGTCTTCGATTCTGCAGCAATCGCGATACTTGCCTGCTCGCTAATAGGCCTGCTCATTCATAATTGTATTGACTTCGCTATCTTCGAACCGGCAGTGTTGACCGCCTTCTGGGCTGTCCTCGCCTGCGTTGTTGCTTTACACTATCATGTCCATGGCGCACCGCCTCCCGTCCGTCCGCATCTGATTGTCAGAATCGCACTGATCATTGCATCACTCGCCGCGGGATGGGCGTACTTTAACTATGCCCTTATCCCTGTTGCCAACAGCAATGCAAAAACACAGCTCGGCAGAATTGCCGTTGCACGTTCAGCTTCAGAAGCTGCATTCAGATATTTCCACCAGGCAACACAGGACGATCCCTTAAATCCCACACCGCCGTTCTTCCGGGCTCAGTTCGAGCTTCAGTTGTTCAAAAAAATAGGCCCGATTTACACCGAGTTGCTTGAAAACGCGATAGAACATCTCAAAATCGCTATCGGCAGAAATCCAGCCGAGTACAAATATTACGAGAAACTCGCACAAGCCTGCAAACTCATGGCCGAATCAAAACCCCAGCAGAAAGACAAATGGCTCCCTCGGGCCTTCACTGCCGCATCGACCGCTGCTGAATTGTATCCAGGCTCGGCAGAGATACATCTGGACCTTGCCCGACTCGCCCAGCAGATCGGTCAGACGGATATAGCGCTGCAGCACTATAAAATCGCTGTGGATATCGAAGAAAGTTACCGCAGGCAGTTCAGAGTAATGTACCCCTCAGAAAAAATCTTCAGCAGACTCGGTGAAGACAACTACCTCTTTGCCAGAAAGCAGATCGAAACCCTTTCGCAAAACCCCCTTCCTTAGCCGATCTCTACTCGACCCATTATCTCTTCTGGTATATCAAAATTGGCGTAGACATTCTGCACGTCATCGTGGTCTTCAAAAGTTTCCATCATGTTAACAATTTTACGAGCCGTTTCCGCATCATTAACCGGAACCGTGTTCAGTGGAACCATCGAAATTTCAGCAACCTGCACAGCAATGTCGTTCTCTTCCAGCGCCTTTTTCAAGCCGTCATAGGCGACAGGATCACAGACTAGTTCGAAAACTTCCCCAACTGCGGTCATATTATCAGCTCCCGCCCCAAGCGCTATTTCCATTAGTCGATTCTCATCCACATCAACTGCGTTGACCGTTATAAGTCCCTTTTTGCTGAACATCCAGCTCACACAGCCGCTCGTACCAAGTGAACCGCCGCGAGTCTCGAAAAGCTTCTTGATCTCAGGTCCGGTCCGACTGCGATTTTCAGTTAGTGCCTCAACCATTATGGCAACACCGCCGGCAGCATAACCTTCATACAACACTTGTTCGTAATTGACCGCTCCCAGCTCGCCGGTTCCTTTCTTGATCGCCTTTTCAATTGTGTCCTTAGGCATATTGGCGGCTTTGGCCTTTTCCACAGCATAGCGGAGCGATAAATTCTGACCAGCGTCGCCTCCCCCGGCCTTTGCTGCTACGATTATCATCCGGGCTATTTTACTCCATACCTTGCCCCGCTTGGCGTCATTCGCAGCTTTCTTATGTTTAATCCCTGCCCAGTGTGAATGTCCCGACATTATCCTGCCTCAATCACAAAACATATTCTTAATGTATTACCTTATTAAGGGGGTAGGTTATTATCCCTGAAGCGCCAGCACGTTTCAGAGCAGGCACCAGTAATCTTTCGGTTTTATCTTCAACGATTACCTCAACCGCAACAAAATCACTGTCAGCCAGATTCGATATCGTCGGGCTTTTTTCGGAAGGAAGCATTTTCAAAACTGATTTAAGGCTGTCTTTCCTGATGTTCATTTTCAGGCCTACCAGCCCGCGAGCTTCGATCACAGCGTTAAGCAGTATCGAAAGATTTTCGATCTTCTCACGCTTAAAACTGTCCGCCCAGGCGTTCTTGTTGGCAATAAACCGCGTTGTCGAACTCATTATTGTGTCTATTATGCGAAGATTATTTGCATGCAGTGACGAACCCGTCTCAGTCAACTCGACAATACCGTCGACCAGCCGTGCTTTGACCTCAGTTGCGCCCCAGCTGAACTCGACCTTGACGTTGATATTCTTCTGGACAAAATATCGCTTGGTCGCATTAACCAGCTCCGTGGCAATTATGCCTCCCTGAAGGTCTTCCGGTTTGTTTACTTTAGATTCATTTGGAACCGCAAGAACCCAGCGGGCGGGCCGGCTGGTCGCCTTACTGTACTTAAGCTCACAAACTTCAAAAACATCCGAGTTATTTTCCTTGATCCAGTCGTATCCCGTAAAACCCGCATCAAGCACCCCGTCTTCAACATAACGGCTCATCTCCTGTGCGCGCAGCAGAATCAACTGAAGCTCCTCATCGTCAATCCGCGGAAAATAGCTTCGCTCGGACTCTGAAACCTTAAAGCCCGCTTTGGAAAAAAGCTCGAACGTTGCCTTCTGCAGACTTCCCTTTGGTATACCTAATTTCAATATCCTTTCCGACAAATCCGCTCCTTTCAATGGCTGTCAGTGCCTGGTCTTTTCGACTTTTACCTTGAATTTTTCAACCTGTCTTTTTTTCTGCCTTTCCGGATTTTTTTGTCTTCTTGCTGGCGTCTTTTTTGACTTTTTCTGCTCGCACTCTCACCTTTTTCGAAGAGTCTCTCGATTCACTCTCTCGGCGAAGCAGCGCGTAAAACTTATATGTGTCCGAAGCCGAAATATAATGCTCCAGAAAAGCGTCGATTTCCTGCTCATTCGCTTCCGGGTGGACCAGTTCGTTGGTCTGAAGATATTGCAGCATTTTGCCGGTCAGCGGAATCGCCCGACCTCCAAACGATGTCAACATTACATAATTTACAACAAACCTGCCTGCAGATTCCATTTTCTCAAGACATTGCTTGGCCTGTCGTTTCCCCATCTCTTTCAGGGCGCCCAGGGTAATCATATCATATTCGTTGAACACCCGGTTGAGAGATGTCCGTAGCCGCTCTGCCAGAGCCCTGCCCACTTCATTGTCCTGACCGATAATTTCGGTAATTTCCTCATTCCGCGATACACGTAAATCATTCAGATCGACAAAATGACTCTTGATCTTGCGAAATGCCGAATCCGCCGCCGATTCACTATCCTGCTCGCAGAGAGTTCCGTACACAAGTGCCTCAACCGGTTCTTCGAAAGCAACCTTTTCAACCTTCCCATGCTTTCGCCTGAGCGATCGGCACACCTTATTCAACCTCTGGCCGTATTTTTTACCCTCTTTCATCGAAAACTTCTATCCTTAATTCTTAACCCGATCCATCTGTCCCTTTCGTCTCTCTCTTCCGATCAGCCAAACCCTTCTCTATTGCTCGTTGTCTCCGGCAGTATCCGAAGACGACAATCGCCCAGCCCGCAATTCCCTTGACGCCTCTTCTATCAATTTCATCGTTTCAAGTGTCTTCTTGAGCTTGTCATCTTCATGAAAATGCAGATGAGGACAAAACCTGGATGTTATCTGCTGGCCGACATGTTTTTGAATATGCCTGCCGGCGTGTTCTATCGCCTTGAATGTTTTCGATCGTCCCGCTTCACTTGTACCCATCACACTCAGATAGACCTCGGCATTACGCAGATCCGCTGAAACATCAACATTCGTAACACTGATCAGACCCTCAATCCGAGGATCATTGAGCCGGTTGCGAATAGCATCGCTGACTGCTTCCCTGACCACCCGTGCAATCTTTTCTTGTCTTCTCGATGGCATTAAATTTCCGAAAATCCTCTATAAACTCCGGGCAACTTCGACAATCTCATACGCGTCAAAAACATCGCCTGTCTTAATGTCATCGAAGCCGGCTATCTTCACGCCGCATTCCATGCCTGATCTGACTTCACGAACGTCGTCCTTGAAATGTCGCAGGGATTCTATCGTACAGTTGTCTCTGATAACTATATTATTGTCACGAATCAGCCGAAGTTTCGCATTTCTGCTGATTAACCCGCTGGTAACATAGCAGCCTGCGACAGTACCCACGCCGCTGATCTTGAACGTCTCCCGGACCGTAACCCTGCCAAGCCGTCTCTCCTGCTCCTCAGGCTCAAGAAGACCTGACATGGCCTTCTTCAGATCCTCCGTTATCCGGTATATCACGCTGTAAAGACGAATGTCAACCCCGGAACTCTCGGCTAGCTGTCTGACACGGTCCTCCGGGACAACGTTAAACCCTATGATGATCGCACCGCTGGCTTCAGCAAGAACCACATCACCTTCGCTGATGCCTCCAACCGCAGAATGCAGGATCTTTACCTTGACCTCCTCTGTGCTCAGGTCAGACAAATATTTCACCAGAACATCCACCGAACCCTGAACATCAGCACGAATGATTATATTCAATTCCTTTATGCTGCCCGCCTCTATCTGGCTGAAAAGATTATCGAGAGTTACCTGCGAACGTCTCGCCAGCATATCTTCGCGTGAATGAACCTTATTTTCCTCGGCGGCATCCTTGGCTTTGTTAATATCCTCAAGACAGAAAAAGCGGTCGCCTGCCTGAGGAACATCGTCAAGCCCCACTACTTCGACAGGCATGGAACTGGTCGCTTCCTTAATTATCTTTCCCCGACTGTTACGCAGCATCCGAACACGTCCATAACTTTGCCCCGCCAGGATAACATCACCTTTACGCAGCATGCCTTCTTTTACCAATAATGTCGCCATCACTCCGCGCTGAGGTGTCATCTCTGACTCGACCACCCAGCCGGTCGCTGGAATCGTGTTGTCGCCTCGCAAATCCTGAAGTTCCGAAATATAATCCAGATGCTCCAGCAGATTCTCAATCCCTTCACCGGTTATCGCACTGGTTTTGACAACCTCCGTCTGGCCGCCCCATTCGGCTACCGTCAGACCATGTTCGGCAAGCTCACCGTAAATTCTGTTTATATCATAACTTGGCAAATCTATCTTGTTAAGCGCAACAAGTATTGGAACTTCTGCAGCCTTGGCATGGTTAATTGCCTCAATTGTCTGGGGCATCACGCCGTCATCAACGGCAACAACAAGAACAACAATGTCTGTCATGTTCGCTCCTCGGGCGCGCATCGCGGTAAATGCTTCATGCCCGGGCGTGTCCAGAAAAGTTACACTTTTATCCCCCCACGAAACCTGATACGCACCTATATGCTGTGTAATACCACCTGCCTCACCTGCTGCAACATCTGTAGAACGGATCCGGTCCAGCAGACTGGTTTTTCCGTGATCAACATGACCCAGCACAGCTACAACAGGACAACGACGCTCCCGATGTTTTTTCTCCCGTTCTTCAAACTCCCTGATGATCTGGTCTTCAAAAGAAACTTGCCTTTCGACTACCAGCTCTATGCCTAACTCAAGAGCAAGCATTTCAGCAGTTTCCCTGTCTATGCTCTGGTTTGCTGTTGCCATTACACCCTGCTGCAGGAGTCTGCCGATCAGGTCACTGACCTTAATAGCCAGAGCTGCTGACAAATCCTTCACTGTTATCGGCTCGCTGACAGATATCGCTTCCGGCCGTAGATGTTCAATGGGTTCTCTGGACCTCTTGGTCTCAACCTTTCTATGAATCTTGGATCGAAACCTGTCGCCCATAGTTGCATCAAGACGTGCGCGACGCTCTTCCATATCACGCTGACGCCGACGAGCTGACTGAACGGTAGTCTGCTGCTTCTTGCGGTCCCATTCGTCCTCGACGGCAGTCGTTTTGCGACGACGTCCTTTGCCTCGCTCAAACTCCGCAGGTCCCTTTTCTGCCGGCACTGAACCTTCAGGCGCCTCGGACATCAACGGCTCAACCATCGGAGCATTATAATCAGGCCGTTCCACCCGAGGCCGTGCACGCCCCCTGGGACGCTTTTCTTTTTCAGGTTCAGGGGCCTCGAAACGCACCACTTTGGGACCGCTGAGTTCCGCTGGTCTCGGGGTCTCAAGCATCGGACCAGCCGGAATTATCGGCTCTGGCTCAGCCTTCGGTTCCGCCTTATCTTTCAACCCTCTTCCCACTTCACCTTGTACCACTGCCTTTTCCATCTCAGCGGTTACGGCTAAAATCTCTGATGCTGCAGTCTCCTGTTCCTCCACAGCCGCCGATTCAGCCGATACCCCAATCTTCTCTACAGCCTCAGCTTGTTTTTTCGGTGTAACTTTGCGAAGCTTTCTTTTGACCCTGACTTTTTTCAGGTCCACACGGCCGGTCGTTTCAACCGTCGTAGTGTGCTCGCCTTCACTGAACCATTCACGAATCGTCGCAGCAAGGCCCGCTGAGATCGTTGCCATATGGTTCTTAACGTCCAGACCCTCAGCCTGGCATTTTTCCACAATGGCACCGCTCTTGACACCTAATTCCTTGGCTAGTATGTAAACTCGTGTAGTAGCCAAATCAGTATTCTCCGCGAATTACGGCATTCTTAATGAGCATTTTTAGCAGGACCGAACTGCTGCTGAAACTTAATCTTAAGACGGCTCTTCACTTTCCATGACTTCCTGGGCTTGTGTTACAGGCCCACCTTCTGCCGCTGCTTTTTTCGCCTCATTTATGGCCGCCTCCACTATAATGGCTGCTAGAGCCTCTGAAAGTCCCAGCTCGTGAACCAGTGGATCCGGCCCGACTTCTTCAAGGTCAAGCACTGATATTATTCCCAAAGCTATCAATTTATCGACCAGCGTTTCGTCAGCCCCTTCAACTGTCTTCAGGCAGCCGGCCAGACGATCTATGCCCTTGTTGTACTCTTCCGGCGTAAGAATATCGATGTCCCATCCTGTCAATCTGGCTGCAAGGCGGACATTCTGCCCGTGTTTTCCTATCGCAAGACTCAACTGATCTTCACTGACGACAACAGTTGCCCGACCAAGCTCAAAACTAAGTGCAATCTCACTGATCTTGGCCGGCATCAATGCATTAGTAATCAGAACCTGAGAAGATTCACTCCAGCGAACAATATCTATCTTCTCACCGCCAAGTTCATCCACTACGTTCTTGATACGGCTGCCTCGAACACCAACACAGGCGCCGACCGCGTCGACCTTCTCATCGTTCGACGCTACCGCTACCTTGGTCCGATATCCTGCTTCGCGGGCAAGAACCTGAATTTCAATGATCTTTTCGTTCACCTCCGGAACCTCAAGCTCGAATAGACGACGGATAAAATCAGGGTGAGTCCGCGAAAGAATTATCTTGACCTGGTTCGAAAACTCACGTACATCAAGTATCAGACACCGGATTCGTTCCCCGGGATGATGAGTTTCGCCCATTATCTGCTCGCTTTTAGGCAAAAAGCCCTCCGCACGATTATTCAGATTTACAACCAGAGATCCCCCTTCAAAACGGACTGCACTTCCGGTAACAATCTGCCCTTTACGACCAATGTATTCATTGTAGATACTGGTGCGCTCGTCTGCTCGTATCTTCTGAATCATCACCTGTTTGGCTGTCTGCGCCGGAATCCGGCCCAGCTTGCGAACGTCAACCTCTTCACCGTTCTTAGATGCCGTTATGGCGCCTGACGTCCGGTCTATCCGGACGACAATGTCCCCTTCAGGCTCGCCGAAATGCTTCTTCGCTGCAGATACCATCGCTGCTTCCAGGTCCTCAAAGATCGATTCCTTGTCGATGTTCTTGTCACGCGCGATGTTCTCTACTATCCGTAATAATTCCTGATTCATCCTGTAATCTCTCAAAATTTCCAAAAAAAGTGGAAACCATACACGGTTTCCACTTCAAAGCACAACTCACAAGATAAGCATTGTCCCTTATCTGCTCATACAACCTCCCTGCATGCAGCAAACAACGCTCGTCCTGTGGCCTCGAAGTAAAAACTCGATTCTATCGCCACAAACCGCAAAATCGCGCACCCGCATAGCCTGATTATGCAACTATGCGTATGCACGGCCTTGTAGTCCTATACTGTCCATCATCACTCTTTCATCTGCTCGTCTGAAGATGACCTTCGACATCATTCCAAAATAACAATTATAACCTTTGAATCGTCATAGTGTAATCACTTTTTTACAAAAAACAATCGATTTTTTCACGATTGACCCAATATCCCTGCAAAAATAAGGAAAACAGGAGCAAAACAGACCGGAATAAATGAGCCCAAAATAACTCCTGTATATCCACCTCGTCTCGGGAGTTTCCTCATTTTTCAGGCAAAAAACGGATAATTATAACTCGATTAAGCATTTTTACCTCCCCTATCCGTACCGCCTTCCCATCGACATTAAACACCGGCACAAAAGCCTCACCTCCCAGCAGAGCACCAGCTACCCTCGCACCTGGCTCGTTTCCAGCCCTTCCCGCCACCGAAAGGTGGCTTTGGTACATTTGCTTGGCGATTATCTTGGCTGCCAAAGTGATGTTCACTACTCCGAGCTTGACTCTTTTTAACTCAAGATGAAGCATCCCCGCTTCATCCACACTTGGCTCCACGAAAACAGTTACCGCAAAGTTCACACCCCGGTAGTTCACCAGCCCGATCACTTTTATGCCGGCCCCTCCAAAATAAACAGTCGGTGCCTCTATAGCGATACCATCTGCTATAAAAGGCCACTTCCCGTGAGAAATAATATCAGCTATTCCCTCTTCTCTGACTATCAAATCAAAAGGCTCCCCAACTTGGACATTGTTATAAAAATCCGTCGCAAGCTCGTGTGTCAGGTATTTACTGACCGTTCCGTCACCGACTGCCTTCACTGGAATATAGTCACTTGGTTTGTGAGTTAATAATAATAACAGAATCACCAGAACAATGACGTCAAACAACAGCCAGATACCTATACGAACCCTTCGACGTTTTGCCTTCTTTTTACACCGGTGTTCTGAATTTGTTTCTTGCTCAATCATTTCGATGTGATTATAGTAATTTACTTGTCTTAAGAAAGGCTTTTCTAAAAGTTAATAAACTACCCTGAAAGGATTATTCAAGTGGCAAACCATTTTGGTGACAGACTCTGTGACGCAGTAAAAGACAAAAAAACCCCTCTCATTGTCGGACTTGATCCGGTCTATCATCGGTTACCGGCGACAATAAAGAATCGCAACGACATGAATGACGAATTCGATCTGGCAGCGGCAATCGATGCGATTCTTGATTTCTCCATTAAAACCCTCAGGATTATTGCCCCGCTGGTCCCAGCCGTCAAAATCAACATCGCCTTTTTCGAAAAGTATCTCTGGGAAGGACTGGAAGCTTATTATTCACTCATTGCAGAAGCCGAAGCCCTGGGACTGGAAATTATCGGAGATGTTAAACGCGGGGATATCGGCCACACCGCTGAAGAATACGCCCGTGCACATCTGCGCAACCCCGAATTTATCGGTATCGAAGACATCCTTGCTCCCGATGCTATAACTGTAAATGGCTTCGCGGGAACCGACGCAATTACACCCTTTGCTGACTTGGCAAACAACCAGGGAAAAGGAATCTTCGTCTGGGTCAGAGCAAGTAATCCCTCCGCGGCACAGATACAGGACTTTACTGACCAGGATGGCAAAGCCATGTATGAGAAACTTGCCGAAGTTGTCGCCGATGTTGCAAATCAGCCCCACCGGATAGGCCGATCCGGTTATAGCAATGTGGGCATGATCATTGGGGGCACCTCTCCGGAAAAAACCGAGCAGCTCAGAAAAAAATTCGATAAGGTATGGTTCCTTGTGCCGGGCTACGGCTCGCAGGGTGCAACTGCCCGGCAGTGCATCAGGTTTTGCAAATCCGATACCACCGGAGCACTTATTAACGCTTCCCGCTCGATCATTTACGCCTACGAAAAACAGCAGTACAGGGAAAAATTCCCGGATAACTGGGAAAAGTGTGTCGAACAGGCTGTTGTGGATGCCAGGGTGGATCTGGCAAAAGCAATGCAGTAAGAGAACCGACGGGAATATGAATTGCCGTTTCTTTAAGGATAAAAAAGTCCTGATAATGGGACTGGGCAGCTTCGGCGGCGGACTTGACGCCGCCATGTTCGCGCACCAGGCAGGGGCGGAACTAATCATAACTGACCTCGCCCCACAGAAAGACCTTGAAGAATCACTCGCTGCACTGCAAAAATTTGACCGCATAACCTATCGATTCGGCAAACATGATCCCGCCGATTTTATACGTGCCGACGTCATTATCGTGAACCCCGCAGTTAGCCCCGATAATCCCTTCCTGAAAATTGCCGCTGAACACAACAGGCTTATCACATCGCAGATCGAAATCTTCTTTCAGTTGTGCAAAGCAGCAATCATCGGGATCACGGGCGCAAACGGAAAAAGCACCACTACCGCCCTGACCGCCCATCTGTTAAAAGCAGGCCTTCGACAGCCGCATTTCAGATTCCGAAAGGTTTTCCTGGGCGGCAACATCGGAAATCTGCCGCTGCTGACAAACCTTGAACAAATCGGCGAAAACGACCTTGTCGTTCTTGAGCTTTCCAGCTTCCAGTTGGAACAGCTCAGCCGGATACAAAAAGCTCCACACGTTGCGCTTATTACAAATCTGACCCCCAACCACCTCGACCGGCATGGTACGTTTGAGCAATACTGCAGTGTCAAAAAAAATATCTTCAGATACCAGCCGCTCGACGAATCGAATCCTGCCGTGTCAATCTTCAACAGGAAAGACCCTCTCGTTATGCAGTGGTTCGATGAATACAAAAATAATCCGGGAAGAGTAGCCCTGGTCTTCAATGGTGACAGTATCCCGACGAATCTTTCGGGAAACTTTACTCTCCCAGGCAGGGCAAATCTGGAAAACCTTGCCGCCGCCCTCACAATCGCCCGGCACTTCGGCATCGAAGATGCCTTCATAGAACAGGCTCTTGCCGATTTTGAACCACTCCCCCATAGACTGGAGCTTATCGCCACAATAAACGGCGTCAGGTGGTATAACGATTCCATTGCGACAACACCAGTTAGCGCAGTTGTTGCGCTCGAAGCCTTTGAAAATCCGAAAATAATTATCGCCGGCGGATATGACAAGCATCTGCCCCTGGACGAGTTGGGTGAAAAAATCGCACTGAATGCAAAAGCCGCTTTGCTGATAGGTCAAACTGCAGGAAAAATCGAAACCGCAATCAAAGCTGCTGGCAAAAAAAATATTATTGTACGGACTCTCGACTCCCTCACTGCCGCTGTCGATTCAGCGCATGAACTTGCCGCCCCCGGCGATGTTGTTTTGCTCAGCCCCGCATGTGCAAGCTATGACATGTTCAAAAACTTCCAGCAAAGAGGCCGGATTTTCCAACAGCTCGTTAAAAAACTCGAAAAACCAACCCCCATAAAAAACACCGCACATCAGACACAATCGCAAAACCGGTAACAGCCCAAAGCTCAGCTTTGCATCTTTCTCTTACACAATAGCACGCTCATCCCCAACCCCAGCAGGCAAATCGTACCAGGCTCCGGAATCACTATGCTGTCAACCCAGCCGGCATAATAACGACACGCGAGTATCAACAGAAAGCTCCCCGAATGAGGCATTAAGCTCACTGTCAACATCCGAACTGCCTCCCGTAGACCATTGCAGCCTTACCCCATAGGAGGTTATTCCCGCCACCTGGTTACCGATAAGTGTCGGCCCGCCGGAATCTCCCGGTGCCGAAAAAACCTCGTCAGGACCAAGCCCCAGATTCTCAATACCAAAAAACTCCCCGAACGCATCGTTGGCAGCCAGGCCGTTATCAAAATCATAAGCAAGCTGCGCACCCGGCAAAGGATTAAAGACAACATCCAATATATCCCCCAGTGAATCATACAGATTGTAACCGGCCCGCTTCGTTCCGCTGCTCAAAACATCACCTTCCGAACCGTTGCCGCTGCGGCCATAGCCTGACTTATACGCCGCCTGTCCCACTTCGTCAGCAGCTCGATAAATCCCATACCGTTCCGCTCCGGTCGGAGCAGCACCCGTCAGTTCAATGATAGCGATATCGTTGCCGATTGTAATATCGCCGTCCCAGTTCGGGTGAACTGAAAAAGCCGATGCACCTATTGCAACGGCGCCGCCTGGCATATCAAAATATACCGTCGTATTGCTTACGTCCAGGCCGTCTACAACATGAGCCGCGGTCAGAATATACCTGTCGGCTATCAAACTGCCGCTGCCGCGAATGTATCCACCCAGCCCGGTATCATACCCGATTATATCAACAACACCGTCAAGACCCGCTCCCGGTGAAACAACATAATCTGCAGGATCACCAGCCGTAGTATAGAGCGGCCGGGTGTATGCTATGATTTCCGGTGTCCCCAGCGCTTCTGAAAAAAATACCCCTGATAATACAACCACCCCCGCCAGAAAAACTCTCTCAAACCTTCCCATAAACCTGCCTAGCTCTTTCTCCCCCCAATAAACGACATATTCCCCGTGCAAACCAACATAACTACAAAGGGGAGCTTCTTCAGGCAGGTCTCTGACTACTCTCTCACCCTACTCTGACGCTCCTTCAGATAAAGCTTGTTATAAACTACACAATTCCCGATCTCGTGTCAACAAAATTCCAAAGTTTTTTTGAAATTACACAAAACAGAATGTATTATTTGCTCTGTATAGCTATGCAGTCTAAAAAAATCCCTTAAAATATGCCGATTTCTACAATTTATTCTTGATATTGTAGATAGGGGGGGGGGTATAATACCATTTCTGCGACGTATTGTATCTTGTGTTTTTTAGCTTATAACAAAAGGACAAGTTACATCGAGGAGGTTAAAAAAATGGTGAAACAAACCGTGGTGCTTACAATTTTAATTATTCTGTTAAGTTGTGGGGGACTTCTTACTGCAGCACCAATTTCGCAGGGAGACATCTTCATAACTGTTGCTTCACCGGGCAAAGTGTATCGAATAACCAACGGCGGTGATTACTCTACCGCAACACCTTTTGCAACTGGATTGACCGACGCAGTGGGGCTGGTATTTTCGCCCGATGGTCGGCTGTATGCCAGTTGCGCAGGTGGAAGAGTTTTTGATATAACAGCAGGCGGTGATTTCTCCAGTGCCGGCCCCTTTGCTTGGGGCCTGGGTTATGTTAATGAGATGACAGTTACTGGTACCGGCAGAATATTAGTTGCTGATATTCACCGCGAGAACGTAATGGATATTACAGGCGGTGGGGACTTTAGTACGGCCTCTGCCTTCGCGACCGGACTTGATGGACTATATAGCCTGTTGGCAACAAGCAATGGACGCATTCTGGCAGGCGATAGTTATCATGTCTATGACATAACGACGGGTGGAAATGTTTCCAGTTCACCTAATACACCCTCCTTTGCCACTATTCTCGACTCCGGAGGATATTTGAAACGATCAGTATCTTTGACACAAGGCCCCAACGGCAGAATTTACAGTTCAGCTTATGATTTTGTGGTTGATATTACAAACGGCGGCTTTTGCTGGGCAACACCCGGTTTTGCCTACGGATTGGACAGTGCTATAGATATCGCGTTTGACAGCAGCGGTCGATTTCTGGCTTCCCTGGAAAAATCTGAAAGCGTACTCGATATTAGTGCTGGTGGTGATTGTTCAGGCTTAACCCCCTTTGCCACTGGCTTGAATATTTACCCGCAGCAAATCGCTATTGCAACCATTCCAGACCCAGCTACCCTTTTCCTGCTCAGCCTTGGGGCTCTGGCCCTGCTGCGAAAATCCAGAGCATAAAACCCGGGACAATCTGTGTAATGAATTAAAGAACTCTGAGACTCGATTTTGACCGCAGACAAAACTCTCTTTAGAGAGCCCACAACGGGCAACTAATTCATCTGCTACTGACTTGGCAAATTCAGTCAAACCATTTTGTTCTTGTTCCCATGATTACAGTTTTTACAAAAAAATTTTATTTGCAAGTTTTGTCTGAATAAAAAGTTACGTAACATGCCGTATTTTTCGTGCAAAATATACTTGACATTATGACAGTTATGTATTACTTCACATAAGCTATATATTGCTTTATGCCATATAAATATGTCACTAAGGAGCCAAAGTGAATCCAAGAATCAAGTTAAAGCTGGCTCGAGTGGAGCACAACCTCACGCAGGCCGAACTAGCGGAAAAAGTAGGTGTCACACGCCAGACCATCGGTCTCATAGAAAACGGCGGGTACAATCCCACCTTGCATCTATGCATCGCCATCGCCAAGGCGCTCGACAAAACTCTAAACGACCTATTCTGGGAGGAAGCCAAACATGAAGGATGAACGCATTCAGACCACCGTCAACCGTTTTGCAGCAGGAGGATATTGGATATTGTACTCACTGATATCGATTTCTCTTTGTTACCGAGGGCTGATTCTCAAGCAGCACCCACGGGAGTGGTGGGACATTTTCGCCATCTGGGTCATCGGCATTCTCTTCGTATTCATTGCATTCGCAAACAAAGGCCTCTTTGACCACGGTTTCAAGAGGATGTGGTTGACCATTGGCATCGGTGTCACAATCATCGT
The DNA here is from genome assembly GCA_043816955.1 of Planctomycetota bacterium. Lineage (GTDB taxonomy): Bacteria > Planctomycetota > Phycisphaerae > Sedimentisphaerales > CAYZTY01 > JBDRHL01. The sequence continues at coordinate 20,715 of JBDRHL010000061.1, forward strand.
TTTTCTCACATTGCTATTCATCGCGGGCGAGATACATTCCGTCGCCGATGGTGCCATGTACTTGGGCGGCATTTTACTTGGGATGGGACCGGTGATCGCAATAGCCTACTTCCTGAATCGGCGCTGGAAGCGAAAAGAAGGAATCGAAGACGAGAAATGAAAATTCAGATCCATTGATGAACCGTTAAAAATGAGATGTGAATCAAGTCTGACAATTAAGTCGCCTCAACACGGCACTCAACCTCCGCTTCCGGTAGGATTTCACCTGCTCCATAAAAATTTCCAAATCCCCATCCAGATCGAATGGCACGCCATCGAAGTAGAATATCCAGAATAAACCCTTATAACAAAAGGATGAATTAAAGAACTTTGAGGCTTCTAAAGGGGAGACTGTATACATTGTTTCCGGGCTCTGGATTGATTCAGAACGACGATTCGTCAGCCGAACATGTGTTTTGCCGTGCCCTGCCTGATGAGACGGTAAAGGTCGATATAATCAACAGCAAAACAGCGATACACAGCAGCGAATCCGCCACGTTAAAGGCAGGCCAGTGCCAATTGTGATAGTACACATCTATAAAGTCGCGCACACCGCCCTCGTTGAAAATCCTGTCATATAAATTCCCCAGAACCCCCCCGGCAAACATCCCCAATGCTGCTGTTGCGGTTTTCTGCCTGAGCTGACCAAAAACAACAAACCACACAACTATCAGCAGCGCACAAACAGAAGCACCGATCAACAATCCTCGCTGACCTGTCGCAATGCTGAATGCTGCGCCGGTATTTACTCTCATCACCAGGCTCAGAACCCCGGGAATTACCGTAACAGTCTCATTCCCCTTGCTCAGCAGCCATTCAAAAATGAAGGCTTTAGACCAAAGATCCGCCCCCGCGCCCGCCAGTGCGACCGGCAAAAAAAGAAATATCTTGTGTTTGGAACTGAGCATTCGATATCCCGGGCCCTGCATTTTATGCAGCGTGATTTCTATTTTGAGTACTGCCGCAGCAACTTAATCAGCTTGGACTGGTTCGGCTGAATATTCAGCGATGTTTTCCACTCATCAAGAGCCTTCTGTTTAACAGCGTCATTACTGTCCCTTATCCCTACCAGCATATACGCCACACCAAGACCTTTGTGCGCTATCCAGTCCTCGTCATTCAGCTCAGTAGCCTTAGCATAACTTTCTACTGCTTCTTCATACTCTTTCAGCCCGAGAAAACAATACCCAAGGTATTGGTAGACAACCGCGTTATTCGGGTCGGCCTGCGAGGCTGCAAGCAGAACCTCTTTTGCTGTATCGTTGCGCTGAAGCTGCAAATATTCAAAACCCAGCGAGGTGAGAATTTCAGGTTTATTTCCTTCCAGTTCAAGCGCCCTTCTATACGCCGAAATAGCGCCATTCGGGTCTTTCCGGGCGCCGTAAATATCTCCGATCAGTTTCTGAACCTCCCCCACATTCGGGTCAAGTTGCTCGGCATGTTTGCCGTACCGCAGCGCACTTTGATAATCTTTTATCTCAAGATATGCCTTGGCCGTGCTCACATGGGCTTCAACATGCTCAGGCTTCAGCTCACATGCCTTGACATAAGCCTTTATCGCCTGCGCCCATTTCCTCATCGCCTCGTATACTTTCCCCAGATTGAAAAAATCATTGAACGACCACGGGTTCAGCTTTGTCGCCTCGGTATAAGCTTCCGCGCTCTTCTCATACATCCGCTGCTCCCTGTATATATCACCCCTCAGTGAATACGCCATGGAAAACTTCGGATTGCGCTTTATGGCTTCGTCGAGCTTTTGAACAGCTATTTCATTCTGACCGCGCTCTTTGTAAGATACCGCATCAACATAGGCATCTATGGCACGCTGCCTCCCACAGCCCGCAGCCGATAGCAGGACAAAACTGGCTGTCGCTGCTAACACCTTCCTGCGAATGTTAATCCCGCCGGGCATTCTTTATTCCTTTCGAAAGTGAACAAATTAACTACCCTTAGCCTTCTTTCATCACCCGCGCCGCGAATTATACCATACTAAATAACGCTGTCAAAGCCTTTTAAGTGTTCCCGAATCGACTATTTCTTAAACGTTGACATATTCAGCCGACTGTCTTACCATGAGCACTTGCCTGATACATCAAAACGGTTTCTCTGGAGAATCGCCTGGATGGAAAAAGAAAAACTGACCCTTGAGTGTCGTCCTCTTGTTCTGATTATTCGTGACGGCTGGGGTATCAACCCCGATCCCGAGGAAGACCGCTTCAACGCGGTAAAGTGCGCCAAGGTGCCGGTTGACGACATGTTGATGAGCCGATATCCAAACTGTGCGGTCCATACCAGCGGCGAAGACGTGGGATTGCCAAAGGGAACTATGGGCAACAGCGAGGTAGGCCATCAGAACATAGGCGCAGGCAGAATCGTCTTCCAGGAGTCCGTACGCCTCAGCCGTGCTATTCGTGATGGGTCATTTTTCGAAAATGAACAGTTTATCAAAATGATCGACTCAATAAAACTCGCCGGCAAAAAGCTGCACTTGTTGGGCTTATGCAGTGATATCGGCGTCCACTCATTGCTCGACCATCTTTACGGCCTGCTCGAACTGGCAGGGAGAAACAGCATCAAAAATGTTTTTCTTCACGCCTTCATGGATGGCCGTGATTCCCCTCCGACAAGCGGCGCAGATTACATAGCCCGGATAGAAAATGAAATGGCCCGCATAGGCATCGGCCGGGTCGCCTCTGTCATGGGCAGGTTTTACGGCATGGATCGTGACAGGCGATGGGAGCGTGTGCAGAAAGCATACGACTGCATGACATTGGGCAAAGGCCGTCCCGCACGATCGGCAGCCGAGGCGATTCAAGGCAGTTACTCGAATAAAATCACCGATGAATTCATTGAACCCGTCTGTATCGTCAATTCGGATAATGAGCCTGTAGGCCTGATTGAAGACGGCGATGCGGTGGTATTCTTCAATTTCCGCGGTGATAGACCAAGGGAAATAACCCGCGCCTTTGTGGACGAGAAGTTCGATGGCTTCATCCGAAACGTACGGCCAAAGGTGTACTATGTCTGCATGACCGAATACGATGCGACGATCCCCGCGCCCGTAGCCTTCCCCAAACCGCCAAAAATGAAGAATATTCTCGGTGCATATCTCAGCTCCCTGGGACTTAAGCAGTTTCGATGCGCAGAAACTGAAAAATATGCACATGTTACCTTCTTCTTCAATGACTATACCGAAAAACCCTTCCCCGGCGAAGACAGGCAGATAGTACCTTCCCCTCGAGTCAAAACATACGACCTGCAGCCGGAGATGAGCGCTGACGAAGTCTGTGACGTTGTCTGTACGCGACTGGACAGCCAAAAATATGATGTTGTGATAGTGAACTTTGCCAACCCCGATATGGTAGGACACACCGGCATATTGAGCGCCGCGATAAAAGCAGCCGAAACAGTCGACCATTGTGTAGGCCGTATCCTCGATAAGGTAGACCGCCTTGGAGGCTCTGCTATTATCACCGCTGACCACGGCAATTTCGAGAAAATGTATGATCTCAGGAACAACATGCCCCATACCGCCCATACAATCGGCGATGTCCCCTTGATTGTTTATGATCCTCGCAACAAAGACAGGAAAATGCGCCCACAGGGCAGGCTGGCTGATGTCGCACCAACGCTCCTTGAGATCATGGGTATCCCAAAACCACCGGAGATGACCGGAGAAAGCCTCCTCGTGTAGTAAACCATCGGTATCCTTCAATTTGAATAGCAATATGGGCAAGATCAGAATCCTTGATGCCAATTTGATCAATATGATTGCCGCCGGCGAGGTCATAGAAAGACCCGCAAGCGTCTTGAAGGAGCTTCTTGAAAACAGTATCGACGCCAGCGCTGAAAAGATACTTATACATATTGAAGACGGAGGCAGAAAACTCATCCGCCTTAGCGACAACGGCCGGGGCATGAGTCCTGAAGACCTCGCTCTTGCGTTCGAGCAGCACACAACAAGCAAAATAAAAACCCCTTCAGATTTGTCTAAAATATCAACCATGGGTTTTCGCGGCGAAGCGCTTGCCAGTATCGCCTCGGTAGCCAGGGTTCGTGCTCTCAGCCGTGAACAGGACGCCCTTGAAGCCTGTAGTATCGAAATAGATTGCGGACAAAAATCCCCGCCGCAGCCCTGTAGTGGCAGCTATGGAACCGCCATCGAGGTCCGCGATATCTTTTATAAACTTCCCGCACGCCGGAAATTCCTGCGAACAGCAAACACAGAGATGTCACATATCATCGAACATTTTACTCGTATCGCGTTGAGCCATTGCGCAATAGATATGACCCTCAACCACAACACCCGGCAGCTCTATCATCTCCCTGCCGCCCAGGGACTCCGCGAGCGAATCGCTCTGCTGCTCTCAAGCCAGGTCGCTGATGACCTGCTGGAAACTCAGAGGCAGGAAAAAACCCTGCGGATATCGGCGCTTCTCGGACATCCCGCCTCAGCCCGTGCCAGCAATAGGTTTCAATACATTTTCCTCAACAGCAGGTTCGTTCGTGATAAATTCATCCTGCATGCAATAAGAGAGGCTTATCGCGGACTGATTGAGCCTAACAAATACCCCGTCGCGTTTGTGTTTATCGAAATGCCGTGCGAAGCTTATGATATTAACGTCCATCCGACCAAGCTTGAGGTCAGATTCGACAACGCCAATATGGTTTATTCTCAGGTCCTTGCCGCTCTCCGGGAAAAACTGCTGAGCACTAATCTTGATGTCACCGGCAGATTCTCAACCGTAAAACCTCTTGATGTCCCTTCCATTGATACCCGACAGGACCAGGCACGAAAAGAACGCATCGCAGCGGCAATGGCCGATTTCTTCAGGCAAAACACATCTTCCCAGACAAATCAGCAGAAATTCACCTTTGAACCCTCCGGCAGATACAAGCCTAAGCCTGCTAAAGACTCAGCCGAAAATGGTTATACCATCCCCCAGCCGGCCCGCATCGAACAAATCCATGTCCCCGAAAGACATTTCTTTCAGCTCCATGACAGCTATATCGTTGCGCAGGTCGAGGACGGCTTTATCATTGTCGACCAGCATGCCCTCCATGAGCGGATTATATATGAGGATCTCTGCAGACGAATAGCCGCAGGCAGGCTGGAATCTCAAAGGCTCCTGATACCAGAAAGTTTTGAAATCACCGATGCCCACGCCGCTGCACTGATGGAAAACTCTGACCTGATCGAAAAACTGGGAATCGAACTTGAACCCTTCGGGCCGCGGACGATAGCTATCCAGGCCTTCCCCGTTCTCTTGCATAAAACTGACATGACTGCCTTTATGCGGGATTTACTCGATCTCCTCGCCGAAAAGACCCCAGGCCTTGATCAGGAAAGACTGCTGCACGAGGTCCTTGATATGGCAGCCTGCAAAGCTGCCGTAAAAGCCGGTGAAAAACTCAGCGGCGATGAAATTGACAGGCTTCTGGCAGACAAGGAAGTAATCGAAAGGGCAGGCACATGCCCCCACGGACGCCCTACAACGCTGAAGTTCTCACTGGCCGATCTGGAAAAACAGTTTAAGAGAACACGATGAAAAAACTTTGCACTTTGCTGTTTATTCTGCTTTGGGCAGGACTGGGTATCGCAACCATCCGACGCCCCGCCGATGTCGATACCGCCGCAAAACCCCCCGAACGCATAGTTTGCCTGGCGCCCAACCTTACCGAAATCATCTTTGCACTCGGACTGGGTGAAAAAATAGTCGGCGTTACTTCAGACAGCAGATACCCCCCACAGGCGCTAAACAAAAAAAACGTCGGGACCTTCTGGCAGCCAAACCCTGAAGCTGTAATCGCGACCAGACCCGATCTGGTCCTCACTCTCTCATTTCACCAGCAGCAGACAGTCGCAGAGCAATTGAGTCGAATCGGCTACAGATGCCTTACCGTTGAGATCGAGACTATTGAACAGTTCTATAACGCGGTTGAGCAGATAGGTGCTGCCGCTTCCAGACAGGCTGAAGCTGATGCCCTCGTAAGCAGCCTGAAGAAAAAACTCGCAGTCCTCAGTGAAAAAATCAGCCGCTCTCCGAAGGTTAGCGTCCTGTGGGTAGTCCAGACAGAACCCCTGCGCGTGGCCGGCACGGATACATTTATTGATGAGCTGATACGACTTGCAGGCGGCAGGAACGCTATCGGAAAAACAATTTATCAGTATCCCCCGATCGGACTGGAGCAGGTTATTGCCTCCGCACCCGACGTGATAATTCATCCTGCCATGGAAAATAGCGCTATCAGCCTCCAGACAGAACAGGCTATGCAATTCTGGTCGCGCCTGAAAAATCTGCCCGCTGTTAAGAATAATAGAGTTTATGTCGTGGAACCTGATAAAATATCCAGGATAAGCCCGCGCTTGTACGACGGAGTGGAGATGATAGCTGCCTATCTGCACCCAGAAGTTTTTAGCGAAAGGAGCTCTGAGCAATGAACGGCGTTCTGACAAAGCAAAGCCTGATACAAAAGATAACCGCCGCATTTGTCCTGATGTTGCTGGTGATGACTGTCTGCTCCTTCGTAGGAACTGAAAAAATATCATTAAAGGCTGTACTTACAGGCCCCAACGTCGGCGCCGAACCGAATCCTGATTACGAAATATTTGTTCACTTTCGACTGCCCAGGATTCTATTGGCCGCGATAGTCGGTGCCTCCCTTGCGTCGGCAGGCGTTGTTCTTCAGGCAATACTTCGAAACCCTCTTGCCGATCCCTACATACTGGGTATCTCCAGCGGCGCAGCGCTAGGCGCGATTATCGCTCTGCTCTGCGGTATGAGCTGGACTCTCTGGGGCCGTTCACCTGTCGCCGTATTTGCCTTTATCGGGGCAATTGGTGCTGTCTGGCTCGTCTGGGCTATAGGCTCTCTCGCAGGACGAGGCCGACCCACCGGGCTTCTCCTCGCCGGCGTAGTAGTAAACGCCTTCTTTTCCGCGGTCATCATGTTTCTTGTCTCTATCGCCAGAAGCAGCCAGGTTCATTCCACCATCTTCTGGCTTATGGGAAATATGCAGCAGGAAGAATTTTTTGTCCTCTGGCTGGGCGCAACTCTTACCGGTCTCGGAATTATCATTTTGATGAGAATCTGCCCTCAGCTCAATGCCCTGAGCTTTGGAGATGCTGATGCCCAGAACCTCGGCGTCACTATCTTCGCTGTCAGACTCATCGCCTTTGCCGTCGCAGCATTCATAACTGCTATAGCCGTAAGCCTCAGCGGCCTGGTCGGATTTGTCGGCCTGATTGTCCCACACGGCGCTCGACTTGTTTTCGGCCCGGACCACCGCCAGCTCCTGCCTCTAAGCGCAATTGTCGGAGCCACATTTCTTGTCCTGGCAGATACTCTCGCCAGGATCGTAGCCGCTCCCGCACAACTGCCCGTCGGAGTTGTAACCGCTGTTATCGGCGGCCCGTTCTTCCTCATATTACTCGTAAAGCATTCCAGAAAGCTCAATTGGTTTAACGCATGAACATCATAGAAGTAAAAAACCTGGTTTTCAGGTACGGCAGAAACCTGGTCCTCAATGGCCTGACTTTTGATATCCCTGCCGGATCATTTGTTGGTATCGCCGGCCCCAACGGAGTCGGAAAGACTACACTGCTGAATCTGCTCTGTGGACGGCTAAAGCCCGATCGCGGAACTATCACAATTGAAGGACGCCACGTAAAATCCTACAACTTCAGAAAACTTGCCCAGAAAATCGCCGTAGTCCGCCAGGAATTCGTCCCCGTTTTTGGTTTCACCGTCCTTCAGACTGTCCTTATGGCTCGTATACCTTACCTTGACGGACTTGGCCTCGCGGGACAGGCGGATCTCAATGCCGCAACCGATGCCCTCGAAGCTACCGGAACCGCTCAGTTCGCATCGCGCAACCTTGCTCAACTGAGCGGCGGCGAACGCCAGCGCGTCTTTATCGCACGCGCCATAACCCAGCAGACTCCTGTCATGCTGCTCGATGAGCCGACCAGCTTCCTGGACTTGCATCATCAGGTCGCAATATACGATCTGCTGAAGAAAATGCAGCTTGAAAAAAGCAAAACCATCGTCGCGATAACACACGACATCAATCTTGCCTCACAATACTGTGATAAGATACTGCTCCTCTGCCCCGACGGCACCCTCCATGCGGGTACTGCCGGCGAAGTCTTCTCTCCTCAGCGAATAGAAAGCGTGTTCGGTGTGAGAGGTTTCTCGGGCATGCTCGGCCGCGAACGTTTTTTCGTCCCCTTGGGCAGATACGCTAAAGACTCTGCCCCTTCAGATAGCCCTCACACACCACTGGACACATCTCCGGATAACCATTCATAACACCCGTGGCTATAAACACTTATTCACAAACCGGCAGAATTCTCTTGCATGTTGCCGAGCCTGATGCTATAGTCAGGGTTTGTACATCTTTGTATCTTCGATATATTGGATTGCGTTTCAGTATTTTTGGCAATTTCGTATCGTGAAAGGCCGAATGTGGCAAAGAAAGACAAAACTTCGAAGAACAAGAAAACCTCTGTTCACAAAGCAGGTCCTCACACCAGATCAGGTACCGTGAAAAAATCCGCCGCCGTAAAAAAATCCGCCCTATTCGGCAAATCCAGCACACCCCAAAAAATAAAAAAAGTCAGACAGACCCGAAAAAGCACGTTAAGCCGTGCTGACATCGAACATTTTACTCAACTTCTGCTTGCCAAACGCGCCGAAATCGTCGGCGACGTCAATTCCATGGAAAACGACGCCCTGAAAAAGTCCCGCCTTGACGCAGCAGGTGATCTGTCAAGCATGCCTATACACATGGCCGATATCGGAACCGATAATTACGAGCAGGAGTTCGCCCTGGAGCTGCTCGACAGCGAAAGAAAAATCCTTCGTGAGATCAACTACGCCCTGCAGCGAATCGCGGAGAGACGATACGGCATTTGTGAGGGAACCGGCGAACCCATTCCAAAGGCCAGGCTCGAGGCCAATCCCTGGGCACGTTATAGCGTCGAATATGCAAGGCTTATCGAACAGGGTCTGGCGGAAGAGACAGACGCCGGCGAAGCTGAAGATTCGCACCAGCTCCGTCAGTTAGACATCCAGGACTATCAGGAAGAAGACCCGGAACAGGAACAGGACGACAACCAGGAGCCTGAAGCTGAGGAGAATATTGACATCGAACAGGACAAAGATCTCGATGAAGAAATCATAGAGGATTTCAACTCGGGCTCCTAGCCCTCTCCCCGCCCCCGGTTTCTCACAGCCTCCTGCTTTTGCTCAACTGATAGATTATAATAAAAGTATGAAACATAGATGCCCGACTTGTAAAAAGGTGTTCTTTTACAATCGCAAAACCAGCAAAGAACACCGCTCTTACTTTCCTTTCTGCTCAGACCGCTGCAAACTCATCGATCTTGGCAATTGGCTCGATAGCCGCTACACCATCCCAGCCGACGAACAGCAGGAAACCAGGGACAAACAAGACCCTGACTGATCCAGCCGCACTCATGTAAACAATTTAAGAGCTGATGCGTTATCCTACCAAAGCTGCCATAAAATTACAATCGCATTGAATCAGATGCCGCTCGAACCCTTCACAATTTTCGCACCCTTCTCCACCCCTCTTGGCCACCCTGCCTTCTCCCCAAAACTTAGCCCCCAGACTTGTTCTGGCGGGTTTCTTCTTATCGTTGCCTCGCCGGCTTTCTTCCCCCAATCTTCACCCCACAAAAAATTGTCATTGCGAGGCCCTGAAAGGGCCGCGGCAATCTTCTTTACCCTTCCTCCCATCCCCCTTTCACCTGCTCAACTTTCTCGCTGAAACGCCGCCTTGACAGCCAAGCTGCTTTATAGGACAATGAAGAGGTAAGATTATAGCTGTTATACAGGGGAAAAGTTAGGAGTTCACACTTTAGCGTGTATTAAACTACCTGAAGACCGAACTTCAAACAAACGTGGACTCTTCAAATGAAATCGGCCAAAAAAGAGTTTAAGGTGATATGACAGCATGAAAAATAATCAGAACGTTAAATTGTGTATAAAAACTACCAGAAAAGGATCATCTTGTAAGAATTACGCGATGAATGGTTCTGATTATTGTTATGTACACAATGTTGGGCGATTCAAAGGAGTTCCAGCTTGGAAGAATATAAATATTCACTTGTTGTTGGCGTTTTTGTCTGTTGGGTTGGCTGTTTTTTTCTTTCTTATAGGCCCAAGCAGAGGAAAGCAAAATGACATACAAAAAGATGTAAGAGACAGCAAGGACTTATTAAAAGACATTTTTGAAAATTATCATTCGGACGAGTTATTGAAGAAGTATCCTAGCGGCTATATTTTGTTTGGTCTCGATCCTTCTATAAATTAGGAAATTGATTCTGAAAAACGTTCAATTCCATATAGTGAACACTTGTTAGACGAATACGAGTTCAAATGGGACAGAGTTCGAATAAGTGATATTACTAAGGATACAGTCACGATTGAGTTACCCGATATCCGATATAAGCCATTAAATACTCAAATAATAGGTTGCGCAATTACAGTTAAGAGGGATTCTTTAGGCCAGCCTCGTATACTGCCTCTTAAGCCAAAAGGAGTAAAAAATCGGATATTTATAGAACTGGTTGAAGATACTAATTCTATGCTTATCTTTGCGATTGGTTTCAAAACTTCAATTTGACCAGAAAGAATTTATGATGGTAAAAATAAAACTTATGATTATATGAAAGGAAAACCAAATGATACTAACTACGCAGGATATTGTCAGTATAGTTAGTGCTGGTGGTGGAATGGTGTTAGATACAAAAAATAGAACTACTCAGGATTTAATATCTATAACATCAGCATCGAGAAATAAAGGTTCAAAAATCATCCTAAAAAATCTTTCTTTTAGGACGACTCAAGAGTTGGTAAGTATTGCTTCTGCCGGAAATGGGAATGTAATATTTTTGATTGATAATAAAATTCCTGAATTATGAACCTTCAATTTACCCCAAAAGATTTTATGGCGGAAAAAAAAAACAAATATGAAAAAAAACAGTCAACAGCCAAATATTATTATCTATACCACCGATGACGGCCAGGCAAAACTGCAGGTCAAGATTGAAAATGAGACAGTCTGGCTGACTCAGAAACAGATGTCCGAGCTTTTTCAAAAAGATGTTCGTACCATCAACGAACACATTCAAAATATCTTTAGTGAGGGTGAGTTAGGCCCGGATTCAGTTGTCCGGAAATTCCGGATAACTGCTGCTGATGCTAAAACCTACGATACGCAGCATTATAACCTCGATGTCATTATCTCGGTCGGATATCGCGTTAAGTCCCTTCGGGGCACACAGTTTCGTATCTGGGCGACGCAGCGGCTGCGGGAATATATCATCAAGGGCTTTACCCTCGATGATGAACGGCTAAAACAGCAGGGCGGCAGGAGTCGCTATTTCGAAGAACTGCTCCAGCGCGTTCGGGATATCCGAAGCAGCGAGCGCAACTTTTATCAGAAAATAACGGATATTTACGCTACGGCAATTGATTACCGCAAGGAAGATAAACTAACGCAGGAATTTTTCGCCACCGTACAGAACAAAATGCATTATGCCGTTCACGGCCATACAGCGGCAGAGATTATTGCAAAAAGAGCGGACAGCAAAAAACCTCTAATGGGACTTACCGGTTTTAAGGGTAACTACATCGCCGCAAACGATATTACCATCGCCAAAAACTATCTCGTCGAGGATGAGCTTAACCAGCTAAATCTGATTGTCTCGATGTATCTTGACTTTGCCGAACTTCAGGCTGGCACGGGCAGACTAATGAAAATGACGGACTGGATTGCCAAACTCGATGAATTCCTTCGTATCAGCGAACGGGGGCTTCTTAAAGATGCCGGTAAGGTAAGCGCCGAACAGGCCGCCGCAAAAGCCCAGCAGGAATTTGAAAAATACAGAAAAGAAAGAGATAAAAATTATATCTCTGATTTTGATATGGCAGTTAAAAAATACCTGCAAAAAGGTAAAGAGAAAAATTGAATCTGCAGTTAATATCTCTGTGCCCTCTGTGACAAAAAGAAATTTATGAACCTACAATCTGCCCTGAAAGTTTTTATGGCGGAAAAAATAGAGTTTAAGGTTATCTCGGCACCTTGACCCCTTCGCCAGAAACAATAATCCCTACCCAATCCAAAATCGCAAATCCAAAATCGTTTGAATCCCCAATCCCCAACTCAAGACTAAAGACTGTGGATCGTCCCGACGTACATGTCACCGAGAGAGGGATCCGCTGGACGTAGTCTCTCCAAATGGCGCCGGATCCGCGCCTTCAATTCCCTCGCCGCCCGTTCGGTGAACGTGAACGCAATAATCGAATCGCGAGAGGTCCCCTCGTTGACCATTTGCGCGATACGCAGGGAAATCACCTCCGTCTTTCCGCTCCCCGCGCAGGCGATGACGAGAAGGTTCCCGGCACGGTGCCGAATCGCTCTTAGCTGAGATTCGGTATAGTTCACTTCGCGTTCCTCCTGTATGCCGCGTCACGCAGTACCGGGGCAAACGCCTTAATCAGCCGTACCGGAACGGCGTTCCCGATTTGCCTCGCCACATCCGTTGGACAGCCAGCGAATCGGTATTTTTTTGGAAAAGTCTGGAGCAGGGCCGCCTCGCGAAGGCTAATCGCCCGATCGTCGCGCGGGT
>JBDRHL010000062.1:0-5623 GCA_043816955.1 Planctomycetota bacterium
CTTCTGCGGGAAGTGGACAAACATCTGGATTTGATAGATGCCATCAATCGCTGTGTCCCCGACCCGCGAAACCAATTCTTCATCGCTCACCAGTAACGAACTATGCTCGCTCAGCGTATATTTGGCATATCGCTTGGCTATAGATGGCGCATTACACAGGCTGTACGTTGATTATATTTTCAATGGTATAATCACCAAGCGTACTTCCAAGCAGTGAATTCACCATATCACCTATTTTCTGCTCGGATATCTCTGTGGTTGTTAAGCGAACACCCAAGCAGACCTACATCTACGAGCTGTGACATCCGTTATAAAAAAACGTGGCGGTAATCATGACCGCCACGTTTAAGAACAAATGGTATCTCAAGCCCTTATGAAGCTGGCTCCAAAGTATAGATGCGCACACCGTGAGCAGGAAGATTACTATCAATGGTGAGGCTGCTGGAGTTTACATCCTGAATGTATGTCATGGTTCCGTTAGCATCCATTTCATATAACTCAAGTGCTTCTTCCAGAATTGGATAATCGCTTGCCGTAAGTGTAAACTCATAATCGTATGTCGTATCATCGGTAATATTGAACAGCACAATTCCAACAGTTTCATCAGGAGCTTCCCAGACGCTCGACATTACCCCCGGTTGATAAAGAACTATATCGCTTGTTATTTGATGGTGTCTTGTAGGCATTTCATTGTCGAACTCAATTGGTCTGAGCATTTGGCCACATTGCAGGTATTTTCTGGCTGCGTATTTGTACTTGCCCATTTCTTTTGTGAGATCCATTCTATCGCTGTAATTTGCATCATCCAGCCACATATCAGTGAAAACACTGAATCTGCCGAATTTGGTGCCAAAGACAAAAAGGTTGCCTGTGATAAATCCAAATCTTTCATCACTGTTTAATGCCAAATTAAAACTCCTGCCATAATTAATACAATAATCATGGTAAACAGCCGGCTGTAGAGGACAATATGCACGACCGTAGTCTATGCCTAACAGATTACCTTCAAGTTCACCCATTACGACCTCAGAGCAGTTTTCGCCAGAGAAAATCGCGTTGCTATTTACGAGCTTACAAACATCTCTGACTTGTTTAGCCATATTCTGCATAGCTATGGTTTGCCAATCACCACCGCCATGCGGATGGTTGTGGTTCGGATCAAAGCAATCATTATGAATTTTCCCAAACTGGTCAAGATATGCTCCAGCGGTGTTATAATCTTCTGCTAACTCGACACAGGTATCTTCTACCCAAGCCACATAATTGGGCTCGTTGCGACACATATCAATCAAGCCGGGATATGTAGAACTCCAGGCAACATAGTTACCATTCTTATCCTTAACAGCTAAATCCTTCCATTGTTCAGGAAAACACGGATCTGACAAATCAGGCACATCAAAAATCCTGCCATTAACATAAGGTTGTACATGAATGTTGTTTGCTTCCAGTTCCGCCATGGCATCAATAAAGTTGGCCTTTGGAGTCATATACTGTCCCGTATGACAAGTTCCGTCTTCATCGTCCCTTGAACTGAAGTTAGGATCGAATACCTGCCAGTTGTACCATATAAGAGGTGTCGGGTCGTTACAGTCAAAGAAATCCTTATACTCTATTGCGATATCCGTTAAATCATTAACGCTGGCGGCAGTTCCATAAGTAACGAAATAGTAAGGATTGTCTTTAAACCATTGTGGGATGTCGTTACGATCCTCTATTGTTCCTGCCGCTGTCCATGTCTGACTTAAAGCCCATTGGCGATATATCTGCGTTGAGTCATACCAACTGCCGGGGGTGTATTGAGTCAGAACACTGTATGGTGAGTTGTAGTCATTTCCCAGCTGGCCTTTGTTTTCCATGTGGTGGACGACGGCCCACAGATACTGATCATCGCCGGGTATAAAAAAGAAATCTTTTCTATAAGCATTGGGATCGTGGGTGGCAAAATAAAGCCCTCCTAAATCCTCGTCGTATATTGCGGCCCACTGCATATTATATGAACTGGGATATCCCATAACTGTTGTGGGAGCCTCATAATCAGTAAGGTGCAATTGGTTACCAAAAGGATTCGGAATCAATTTGCCTATCCCTCCAGGATATGCCATGTAATCATTTAGCAATTTACCATCCGCTGGTACGTACTTAATGTATGGGAAATAAATCTCCCACAGACCGTAAGAAGTACTCCTGTTGTCTACATCTATATCCCATTCGATTCCATCATTTACTGTATTAGCAGCAGTTACAGTTACAGTAACGTCAACCTGGTTGGTGTCACCGGCAAGTTCGAAACCAAGCCAGTTCAATTCTAATACTATATCATTACCTGTTGGTGTAATGCTGTAGCTGCGCTCAAGGCAGAAAGAGTGATTGTTAAGCTGCTTGATAACAGTTCCATCTGAGTTTCTCATACATAATCTGAACATCGTTGGGGCAGGATCGTCGCCCCATCCAGCATAAACAGCCCCGTTAGATTTATTCTCTATCGAGACCAGATCAAAATAATCATCCGCGGTTAAGAAACTCAGTTCGAGGTTGTCATTGCCAAAAGTAAAGGTTTGATAGTTTCCGTCCGGGACAGAAGAAACGATATTGTCAATTGCCCATTTGACATCCTTGATACCATTTCCGTTGGCAAATTCAATCGTTCTAACACCATGATATTCCGGATCAGGGGCAAGATTTATATCTCCGACAAGAGTGTCATCGATCCAGGCGACAAGTTTGTCATTTGCAGTGTCAAGCTGCATTGCTACATGCATCACATTTGCATCGCTCCACACATTAGTGAAACTGGCCTGCTCGGCTGGATTAGTGCTGTCCAGCGAAGTCAAGATAGCTTTCATGTTCGTGGTGTGCAGCGTTATACCGCCTAAAAGTGTACTGGAACCGTTGCGATAAAAATTCACGCTGAAAATGCCGGTACCGGCAGGCGTATTATCGTCTATTAATAAATCAAAATCGACACAGTAATTCTTGCCTACTTCATAATCATCTATATGCCCCGCAAATTGAATTTTCGCCCAGCCGTTTCCATCCACTACTACGGGGTTTTTGTCCAGACTGGCAGTACCGGTAGTGTAGCTGCTCCTTACCTCAATTGTAGAATTCGCAGTAGTTATTGAGGTTGGCTCTCTGTTAGTCATTAATGCTACGGCGGTTGCTGTGGAAGGAGCCGAGTTAACATCCATATCATTAAAATCCACCTCCCATTGGGCCCTTTCATCTGAATCCCCTATCGAAGTTACAATGTTGTCAATGGCAAAAATCGATGTCGAAGAGGCGACTGAACCGCTGAAGTAGAATCCAAACACGCCCTGGTTTTCCGTATCCTGCGCAAGTTCGATAGAACCGATAAGTTCATCATCTATCAAAGCGTCAAATCGGTCACTTGTGCCGTCGTAGAGAAGGCTTATGTGCATCAGATCATTCGGATTCCAAACATTATTAAAAGTGTTGTTTTTTGTGTCATTCATAAAGTCAGAGGATATCAGTAATGCACTTGAGTTGCTGGTACTAAGAGTAAATCCAGCAACAGGTGAGCTTGTGCCGTTTCGTTTGAGTTGAACATCAAAAATATTTGCACTGGATTTCAAGTTGTCCCCTGAAATCAGCATATCAAAATCCAACTGAAAGTTTTTGCCGACACGATAGTCAGCTCCGACGCCCTGGAAGGTTAAACTCGGGTTATTGTTGCCGTCTGTATTAGTGAAAACAACCGGGTTATTGCTTAAGGTATCAGAGCCGGCGGTAAAGCTGCTTCTAACCTCAATTGAGTTGCCTCCGCCCGTTGATACACTTGTCGGTTTAGTGTTCATTTTGCCGGACGAAGCAGTGGCTGTCGCTGGGGCGGCATTGACATCCATATCGTTAAAATCGACATCAAAATAAGGAATTCCGATACGATATCCAACATTATCAGAAGTATAAATATTGTCGACTGCCCACTTGACAGCTTTGGTACCATTTCCGTTAGCAAAGTCAATTGTTCTAACACCGTGGTAATTCGGGTCCGGAGCAAGGTCTATAGAACCGATATAAGCATCATCAATTCTCACCACCAATTTGTCATTTTCAGCATCGAGACCCATTTCGACATGCATAACAGTGCCAACGCTCCACGCATTAGTGAAATTATCCTGTTCAGACGGATTGACACTATCAAGCGAAGTCAGGATAGCTTTCATGTCCGTAGTATGCAACGTTAAGCCGCCTAAAAGTGTGCCTGAACCGTTGCGGAAAAAATTCACACTGAAAATGCCGGTGTTGGTAGGAGAATTGTCGTCTATTAATAAATCAAATTCGACACAGAAATCCTTGCCTATTTCATAATCATCAATATGACCCACAAATTGAATTTCTGCCCAGCCGTTTCCATCAACGACAACCGGCTTATCGTCCAGGCTTGTACTTGCAGTAGAAAAACTGTCTTTTACCTGGATAGTAGAGTTGGCTTTTGTCAAAGCAGCTGGCTTTGTGTGCACCTCACCAGCTATCCCAGTGGCTGTGTTAGGTTCGCTGTTGGCATCAACGTTGCTAAAATCAAGATACCAGTGCGAAACGGCTTCTGCTTTCGGGTTGATTCCCATAATCAGGAACGAAACAAGAAACAAACCAGAAAGAAGGTAGATGTTTTTTAAATGCTCGTTTTCTTTCATTTTTCGATCTCCTAAAAACAAATTGTTCAACAAGATACATAGTTTTGCAGAAAGCGAATCAGCCTGTCGCGGTCCTTGGCGGGTACTGTGGCTTAAGTGTACCCAAAAAATGTTTGCCGCCAATTAGTCGCGCAATCCTGCTTATGCGGCACGTTTTCTGCACGTTCCCAAGTGGGCATAAACAAATGCGTAAATCCGTTAGGGAAATTCACAATATGCGAGGCGTTTCAACAAATAAAATGTAGTAACGCGTGACTTCCTGTCGATTTCCCAAAAAGTGTCATTGCCACTTGTCTATTTTGTGCTTATCTGTACACTGGAATCACCTCCTTTCGCTGGAGAAACAAAATATTAACATTTTTGGTCCAGCAACCGAGTCGGCAGCGATGCTTTGAAAATCTCACACATTTACAGTTGTAAATAAATGTGTTACCGCTCACATTGCGAGGCGAGCGTAACTATCTTACACTGGGGATCAAGTAAAACTTAATTAAATCTTTTGTTTGCCCTGTGAAGTTAAAAAAAGCTTAGCGTTGTAAAGTTCTTTTTTTAAAGATCTTAGGCGACAGAATGTTGAGCTGTAACGTAGGCTCTCTAAATTTACAGATTTTTTTATGATATTTATTTTTCGATAAAATAAAGGTGGATAAGTTCGTTTGTGTGCACGTGCACATTTTGAAGAATCGAATTTAACATCTGCTAAAATATTGTGTGTCCTAAGCTAAATAAGTTGAAGGGTGTCGTGTTTTTGAATCGCTGCCAGTGACGACTACCTCTGTAACTCATGAAAAACGCAATTCTAAAAGTGATATTTTTTAGGTTTTTCGAAAAGGGGGTATCTCCTTAGCTCCAGTTGGCTCTATATATTGTGCATTTCAGATTTTGGCTGTCGCTCATGTTTGAGAAGCCGTCCGTAAGTCATCGGCTCCACAGATACTGCCTGCTGTAGTAGTCGATAAAAAAGCTTA
>JBDRHL010000063.1:0-2696 GCA_043816955.1 Planctomycetota bacterium
TGACACAAACGATGTATGAGCTGCGTTTTGAATTACCAAATGATCCGGAGGTGCAGCATGTTTTGCTGAAAATGGATGCTGAGCAACAAATGCTCTACGACCTGCTGTATTGACTGGGTGTCCCAATGTTGAAGTCAGGAGGAACACTGGAAATGTTATTGATTATTATAATGCATAACAAACGGGGCTATCTTCAATCTCTCGTTCGACTTGCAAATAAACAGGAAATAACTGATGTAACGATCATTGAGTGCAAAGACATTGGTTCTTATGTGGTTGGCATTGGTACAAATTATTTCTTCAACCAGGGAAATATTTCGAGTGCATACGACAAGGCCTTTGTAGCAATATTAAAAAAAGACCAGGTCAAACACTTCTTGGACTCGATAGAAAATGACGAATTCCTGAACCTTCTCAATCTGGAAGATAAAGGTTTTATCTGCACTGTGCCTTTTCAAAGAATCAGAAACCTGGCCTTGGCATCACCTTAATCAGGCTATAACTTTCTGTCCAATTTCCTGTAGCTTATCGCCTCGGCAATGTGCTCCGCCTGGATACCTTCACAATCCGCCAGATCCGCTATCGTTCGCGCCACCTTGCAGATCTTATCGTGAGCGCGAGCGGATAAACCAAATTCTACCATTGCCTGCTTGAGCAGCATCTCACAGGACAAATCCAGAGGACAGTACCTCTCAACCTGCTTGTGTGTCATCCTGGCATTGGTCATGATCTTGCCGGTGCCAAATCGACGACTCTGGACTGCTCTTGCGTTTACAACATCGCTGCGTATCGTAGCCGAGTCAAGCTGCGATGATTTTGAACGCAGCTTCGTGAAGCTTATCGGCGGCACGTCGATATGAATATCGATCCTGTCGACCAGAGGTCCCGATATCTTGGAAAGATACCGCTCGATCTGGTTCGGCGTACATTTGCACTTGCGCAAACTGCCGCCAAAATACCCGCAGGGACACGGGTTCATCGCCGCTACCAGCATGAATTGCGCCGGAAACGTTATCGTTCCCTTTGCTCGCGCAACAGTAATCGTACCATCCTCCAGCGGCTGGCGAATCATCTCCAGAACATGCCTGGGAAACTCCGCAAACTCATCCAGGAACAATATACCATAATGCGACAGGCTCAGCTCACCAGGCCGGGGGTTGGTACCTCCGCCCACCAGCGCAGGGCCGCTCGCTGTATGATGTGGCATACGAACCGGACGACGCGCTATCACTGCCCTGCCTTTCCCAAGAAGACCCACTGATGAGTAAATACGCGTCGTCTCCAGCGATTCTGCAAGACTCAGCCCCGGCAGCACCGTTGCAAGCCTCTGCGCAAGCATCGTCTTACCCGCACCGGGAGGACCGATCATCATAATATTATGACCCCCAGCTGCCGCTACTGACAGCGCCCGTTTTACACTCTCCTGCCCTTTTACATCCCCGAAATCAACATCATATCGGCTCTCAATACCGAATATCCCTTCAATATCCACCACAGTAGTCTCAAGCGCCAGTTGACCTGCAAGAAAATTCACCGCTTGTGCCAGCGACCCGACTCCATATATCTCCATCCCTTCAACAACCGCCGCTTCTGCCGCGTTCTCTGCCGGAACAATCATCCCCCTGAACCCATTGGCCGCAGCCGTCATCGCCATGCTCAGAACACCATTGACAGGCCGAACCCGCCCATCCAGTGCCAGTTCACCAACAACAACAAAATCCCTGACAACCTCGCTGGCAAACGCACCGGACCCGAACAACATACCAAGGGCAATTGGAAGATCAAACGCAGGCCCTTCTTTCCTGACATCCGCGGGCGCCAGGTTAATCAGTGACTGCCTCTTGGGATATTCGTAGCCGCTGTTGACTATTGCGCTTTTCACCCGTTCGATGCTTTCCTTCACCGCCGCGTCAGGCAGGCCTACTATTACAGACCTTTCAAATCCTCCACGCGAAACATCAACCTCGACCTCACAGATAATGCCCTCAATCCCCTCAAGTGTAACGCTGTGAAGCCTCGACAGCATATTCTTTCCCCTGAAAGTATAACACGCTTCGCAAATGGCAACGCAAATGCACCTCTTTTTGTTCAGGCCGCTAAAATACCAGAAAAAACCGCGAAACGCGAAGACATTTCCCGGGAAATTCTATGATGACTGATGACTCCGACAGGGATAATTTGCTTGCAATCCTCCACCAACACAGGTAGATTAACTCCCATATTTCACGGTTTTTTGAAAATAGGTAATATCTCTATTGTTGCCAAAAGGACTCAAAAGCGATATCCACTGTGTTTGAAAACCTGAGGGTGTAGCTCAGCAGGTAGAGCAACGGCCTTTTAAGCCGTAGGTCCAGGGTTCGAGTCCCTGCACCCCCATTCTGTTCAAGCTCTTACTAAGTAAATAGTTATAGAAGTGATTCCTCTCAAATCTGCCCCCTGTTTTACTGCCGAATTCGGCGATTGTTGTCCCAAATGTTTCGGCATTGCCACTGTTCCGGAACCAGCGAGCATGTTACTGCTGGGGATCGGTACCGTTGCGGTTTTGGGAAAAAAATAAAAGGGGGTATCTCCTTAGCTCCAGTTGGCTCTATATATTGTGCATTTCAGATTTTGGCTGTCGCTCATGTTTGAGAAGCCGTCCGTAAGTCATCGGCTCCACAGATACTGCCTGCTGTAGTAGTCGATAAAAAAGCTTA
>JBDRHL010000064.1:0-3059 GCA_043816955.1 Planctomycetota bacterium
GTATTCGAAAAGTTTTTTCGCACAGTTCATGCCTGCAGCGCCGGCGCCAACTATAATTGTATTGTAATAGTGCTCCGTTATAGTCTGGCCTGCTACCTGTCTTGTTCGTGTTTTACGCATATCATAATCTTCTTAAATGAAAACCACCATCCACGTTAATTACCTGCCCCGTAGAAAAATCCAGCCTGCCTTCAGCTACCGCTCCGACTGCCTTTGCCACGTCTTCAGGTGTCCCCCACCTTTTGATTGGTGTAAGGCCTTCTGCTATAAGTTTATCATACTTGTCTTCTACCGCACTGGTCATGTCCGTCATTATAATACCAGGCCTGACCTCGAATACGCCGATATCAAATTCAGAAAGTCTGTCAGCATACAGCTTTGTCATCATGCTCACACCGGCCTTGCTCAAGCAGTATTCGCCACGTGCAGGGCTTGACGTGTATGCCGAAATACTGCTTGTATTGCAAATTCTGTATCGTCTTTCCGGATATAGTTGTTTCTGGCGTATCATCCAATTGGCAACAAGTTGCGTCAGGAAATAAGGGCCTTTAAGATTTATATTCATCACTCTGTCGTAACTTTCCTCTGTTGCTTCTAAAATATCTGTTCGTCTGGAAGGAGCAACACCGGCATTGTTCACAAGCATATCGCATCTGCCGAACTTTTCTTTTGTAAGATCAACAAGCATTTGTCTGTCTACAGCACTGCCTACATCGCCTCGTATTATCTCACACTTTCGGCCACTGTCCATTATCTCCTGCTGTGTTTGTTGAGCAGCATCATTATAGGGCTTGCCATCTTTGAAATCATAATAATTCATTACAATGTTATAATCTAGTGCTGCCAATTCCTTTGCAATGGCTTTGCCTATCCCTCTGCTCGCTCCGGTAATTATCGCGACGGATCTTTCGTTCATTTTCTAAGCCCATTTTCCAAAAATTTTTTAACTTCGAGCAAATGTTTCAGTTCAGTGTTATATGAAATCACACTTGTACCGATTATAATATTCGAATGTCTTTTGGCTAATTCAATAACCGTGCTTGTTTGTTCTAAAATATTCTCTTTTGAACTATTCTCTATTGTACGAAGGTCTATATTACGGCGAATTAATATCTTAGCAGCCTGTTCGTTCTTAACAAAAGTATTCACATCCGCATTAAAATCACAGAGTATAATGTCTGCCCCCACAGAAAGCATGGAATGACAGATATTTGTCGTGTCACCTCCTACTACATATTCCACAAACTTCGCGCCGGCTTTCTTTAGTTCCCTGATTAACCTTGCCACATGCGGGACCACCAGCCTTTGATAGTATCCTGGCGATGTCATGGGTGGGCTTGCTTGTGAATCGAAAATACATATCTGCAGCCCCCGCTCAATAAAAGCTAAGCCATAACAGATGGCTACATCGCAACATAGATTCAGCAATTTGACGTATTCATCCGGCTGTTTCACCATTGCCAGGATAAGTGGTTCAAGTCCCAATAGTTCAGCTGCCATGGAAAAAGGTCCTGTTACAGCACCTCTGATGTATATTTCATCACCGAGCTTTTCGTGAACCTTTTTAGCAGCTTCCAGAAAGACAGGCATCCGGCCTGACCTTTGCGGATCAACAGAAATCAGTTTATTAACATCATTGATGCTATCAAGGATTCTTTTATGAATAACGGGCGTGCCGGATATGTTGTCCGGAAATAGCACACCGCACCCCAGGGCTTCGGCTTCGACATTGTAAACATCGATACCTACAGTGAGCATGTCCGGATGATAAGTTTCATATTCGGCAATTACCGCCTTTTCAAGTAATTCAGTATCACATGCAACCTGGCTGGGAGATTTACCTATGAGTTTAGCCTTGTGCTCGTATATGGCCGGGCAAAACAAAATCCTGTCCGCTTTATTTGCTTTAAGCTTAAGATTTACCAGCTCTTTAGCGTTCATCTGGAGGTTTATCTTTCAAATATTCATGTATTTCTATGGCACCTTGCATGCCATCCGCCACAGCCCTAACAACCGTCGAGGGACCTCTAATAATATCGCCGCCGGCAAAGACGCCGCGGCGAGATGTCATATATGAATCTTTCTTCGTCATAATTAGACCGCTTCTGATTTCGATGCCGGGGAGAACCTTCTTCAAATTGGCTGATGCTCTTTGGCCGATTGCCTCAATTACTAAATCAAATTCCAGTTCATAACAACTATTTTCTACGGGCAAAGGCTTTCGTCTGCCGGATTCGTCAGGAGTACCCAGTTTCGTCGGACACAGCTTTATCCCGGTTAGTTTGTTATCCTTTGTGGTATATCCAAGTTGTTGAGTTAGAATTTGGAAGTGAACGCCCTCTCCAAGCGCTCTGTCACACTCATTTTTCCAGGCCGGCATCTGTTCAAAGGAACGACGATAGATCAAATATACATCACAGGCCCCACAGCGTTTTGCAGTTACAGCAGCATCCATAGCTGCATTGCCTCCTCCTATCACGGCAACACGTTTTCCGGTAAAATCAAGTTCTTGACTTTTCGCTTTTTGAAGGAATGTTAATGCGTCTTCAACACCAGCGACTTTTTCACCTGAAACGCGTATTGCTTCTGACAGTCCTATGCCGATAAATACAGCATCAAAACCTTTGGCAATAACATTATCCAGATTAAGCTGTTCATTTAACTGTGTACCGCGCTTGAATATAAGACGACACTCAGGAACATCAGAGAAAATGGCTGCAAGCTCTTTTTGCAAGGTCATTTTTCCTCTATCCAGTGGTATGACCGAGGTAATCATACCGCCAAAATCTTCGTTCTTATCAAAAATAGTTACAATATGGCCGAATTCAAGCAATTTGGCTGTAGCAGCAATACCTGCCGGTCCGGCACCAATAACATCAATCTTTTTACCAGTAGATTTTTCAGGTATATTTAACCTGGACCAGCCGTTTTTATTGGCCTGTTCAGCCAGATAGCGTTGTATTCCGGCTATCGGCAAAGCGCCGTCCCCGATAAATCCCTGCAGACAACTGCCCTGACATTGCTGTTCGACAGGACAAAGCCAGGTGCAGACCTCCGGC
>JBDRHL010000065.1:0-60020 GCA_043816955.1 Planctomycetota bacterium
TCGAAGAACTTCCAAATATTCCCGACAGGCCTCTTCCGATGAAAACCGCTTTTCCAATTCCATCAATGTTCGCGGGTAATCTTCCATGATCGCAAATACTACCGATTGTATGTACTGGAGTCAAGGAGATACCCCCTTTAAGAAATTCCCAGTTTATTTGATATAAGCTCGACAAATCTTCTGGCAACAACGCGGTAGTCGAAATTTTGTGTGGCCCTTTTTCTGCCTGCCTCACCCATTTTCTTTCGCAGCTCTGCGTTTTGCATTAAATCCATGAGATAATTGGCTATATCATGCACACTGGCACGATAATCAACTGTCCGGGGTTTTTTGAAGACTACCCTGTGGCCGGGTTCATAGCCGGATTCATCCCCCACAGTGGCTTCTCTCATTCGAATCTCCTGGGCAACTGAGGCGAGATATGCGTTCTCACCGTGTGCCATTGTGTCCAGCATACCCATCGCCTTTATTCCAATAACGGGCTTGCCGCACGAAGCAGCCTCAACCTGAATCATGCCAAAGCCCTCAAGGCGAGATGGTGCGGCATAGATATCGCACGCTGCCAGAAGGTAAGGCATAAAATTACGCGAGATAACATTAGTGGTATAAACCACGTTTTTGTCGATGCCCAGTTGTGCTGCCAATTGCAAATCCACCAGGTTTTGCTGCTCTGTTCGGGGCTGAGGCCAGACTTTACACACATACTTCCAGTCGGGTGCCTTTAGGTCGTTAATGGCTAGGGCCTGCATAACTTCCTGTGCACCTTTGGATGTGGCATCACCGCCTACAGTAAGAATCATTATCTGTTCAGGCGAAACGCCAAGTGCTTCGCGAACAGCAGCGACCTTCAGGTCGTTTTTGTCCCGGGGAATAAAAGAATCGGTATCACAGCCGACAGGAAGCACTTCAATATTGTCGCCGCTTAAGCCATCCCGTTTGTAGATGCTTTTGACCCATTTTGATGTTACCAGTATAAGAGGAAGAGCATCAAGTATCTCGTGGTAATTAGCCATATAGCCGTCCGCAACCAGCCAGGGAACAGGCTGAACTCCATATCTTTGCGGATGTAACACCAGATAAGGGGTATGGCCCCAATATCCAACACCTACGACTATATCCGGCTCAAACCAGCGATAATACCACTCTTTTTCCTGGCCGGATTCGAAATGCACGGAGTGAACGTCAACACCAAGCTCCTCCAGTCCCTTGTGAAGCAAGTACCCCTGAGTGGCTAATCCCGCGGGCGAGGGCGGATAGTCATACATCACCAACACTTTCATTTCTTTCGAGCTCCTAAATTATGTAACTATTTGCAGTCTTTTAACTTCTTCTGAGGCACAAAAAAGCTTCCTGACGCGGTGTGACCCTGGCTTCAAAGCTGTCCGCTGCAAAACCATATGTGCCGGTAATAATGTCATACTTCTTCTGCCAGATTTCGTCAGAAAGTCTTATTTTAATATCCGCATTTTCAACAGGTCGAGGAAGATATTTACCCCGTCCATCCTCATAAGCAAATCTCCAAACCTGCTCTGCGGACAAATTCCCGTTTTCCCATAATGTCATCACTGCCGCTCCGGTTTCCTCATGTCTCAGGTGCCGGGTATATTCCCCCCGCGGTCCATGTGTAATTATAAGGCCAAATTTTCGCAAGGGCAGCAGCTCCAGAATTATATTTTGTACATCACATCTGTCCAGAGAGTTCTGTTCCGGCCCATCGTCAAGGTCCCCCATCGCCCCGGCAGCATTCAACTCTTTAATCGCTCTGCCAAATTTAGCTGAACGGTCAGGATCACTTTTTCTGCAGAGTGTAATTACTGTCCAGCTGGTTTGCCGGTGCATCAGTATGGTGCCGCCGGCCCACAGGGTTTCATCGTCAGGATGAGCCACAATGATTGCAGCGTTCTCAAAGACTTGTTCGTGTGATTTTGTCATTCATTTGTTATCTATGAAACGTTGCAGACTGATTTCCTGATGTTCTCTAATTTCCCAAAGCATATAAGCCTGTCGCCCAAAAGGATTTTGATATCCGCAGAGGGGTTAGGGATTGTTTTGTCTCCGCTTTCTATAGCCAAAACTGTGATATCATGCCTTCTTAACTCGGACTCTGAAAGTGTTTTATTCAGGATGAGGCTGTCGCTGCAAACATCTATCCTGGAAACACCATATCCTCCGGTTGCTACAGTAAGTTCCTCAAAAGACACGGGCTTTACAATCTCTTTTTTTATGACATTTTCCCGTAATACATTTGTTAATTTCCGAGCCAACTTTGAGTTAGTAAACGCTCTATAAATCACGTAAACAGCGACAATGATAACAGCCAGGCTGATCCAAGGCTGCAGTGCCGCCGGGATTGAGCCGGGCAGAAACGGCAGAGACCATCCTGTAACACGAGGCCTTATAGTATTTGCAAACGTGGCGATCATCGTTACAAGACCTGCGTGCCCCAAAACTATAAGTATAGAGGCAATACGACGTCTTTGTGAGCTGCCGGTAATTAATTCAGCCTCTTTTGTTGTAAAGCCGGTTGAAGTGAAACAGGATAATGCCTGAAATTTAGCCATAGACCACTCAAGCCCGGTTAACTGAAACGCAATAGCGCCAATGCGCACCACAATAAAGGACGTAACCATTACAGTGAGAAATAACAGCAGATTCATAAGTACTGCTCCTTCCTTAAAATTATTTCCGAAAAAACTCTCTTTACCGCCTTAAAGCCACTTTTGTTTTCTAAAAAACGCAAGCATGATAATCGTAACCGTCGCAATCACTCCCCAAAAACCATAAGGGTAAACCCATTGCCATCCCAGTTCCGGCATGTTCCGGAAATTCATGCCGTAAACACCAGCTATGAAAGTCAACGGAATAAATATTGTTGCTATCACAGTCAACACCTTCATGACCGCGTTCATTTTGTTGCTGATGCTCGAAAGATAAATATCAAGCATCCCTGATACCATATCGCGGAAGGTTTCCACCGTATCTATAACCTGTATCGTATGATCGTAAACATCTCTGAGGTATATTCCTGTCGAATCTTTAATAAGTGCAGATTCACTTCTTTCCAGGCTGCTGATCACTTCTCTCAGTGGCCAAACCGATTTTCTCAGGAATATCATTTCCCTTTTCAGCGAGTGAATCTGTTGAAGGGTTTTTTCCGTAGGCTCTGTAACCAGTTCTTCCTCCATATATTCAATTCTCTCCCCGAATTTCTCCAATATGAGAAAATAATTGTCAACAATGGCATCCAGCAAACTGTAGGTCAGATAATCAGACCCCATTTTCCGGATACGGCCCTTCGAATTTCTGATTCTATTCCTGATCTGGTCGAAAACATCCCCTACACTTTCCTGAAACGAAATAACAAAATTCGGCCCCAGCACCAGGCTTACCTGCTCAGACTGTATCGCCTGTTTCTCATCGCTGTAGCTGAGCATCTTAAGGACTATGAATATATTGTCGCCAAGATCTTCAAACTTTGGCCGTTGACCCGTGTTAAGAATATCTTCAAGAATGAGAGGATGCAGCTCAAATTCCCTGCCAAGTCTTTCTATCAGTTCTACATTGTGAAGCCCGTCAATATTTATCCACGTTACAGTAGGTGTGGTCTTGAAAGGAAAACATTCTTCAACGGTAGAGGCCTGTTTTTCCTGAACGTTCTGCTCGTCATAATCCATATATGTGACCCGGATGTCCTCTACTTTTTTCTCTCCGATATGAACCAGCGTTTCGGGGGCTAAACCAGCCTTGGAATACTTTTTAACCAGTTTGCTCATTTGTGCACCTCTTTTTTAAGCGCTAAATTCTGTATAATACCAAATGGAAAGCTGACCATCTGACGCAAACCCTCGACGGAGGAAAGAGTCCGAACCCGGCCTCTTACTTCTGCAAACAGCTCCCTGGTAACAATCGTTTCCTCAACTTCACCCTCCTCTTTGACCATTGCCAAACGATGAAGTGAATATAATCCAATAAAAAATGCCATACAGAAGAAGAAATCCCACTGCTGCAGGTTCAGGGTTGCAAGGCTGAACTCCTTTGCAGGTGTTGTATATTTCAGCGTCCAGGCAAGCTCACGCCCGGCAAAAAAATCTGCGAACCTCCCTCCCAAGACCGGCGCAATACCGGCAGCTATGGAGTTAGCAATAGTATTGGTTGCAAGATAAGCGGTGGCCTGGCCTTTCGGGGCCAGCTTCAAGCTTATGTTGCCAGCCGCCAGGGATACTCCCGCAGAAGAAAGTCCCATCACCATGTGTATCAGAACCAGCAATGGTATCGTCAAAAAATATCGTTCAGGCATGGTAGTAAACGTCCATGCGAGAATCGAAAGTATAAATAATGGTCCGCTTATTGCCAGCACCGATTTGTTGCTGAATCGATCTGTAAATTTACCCCAGATTTTCAGGAAGGCAAAATTCATCACCTGGCTGACGATCGATAGGCCAATAATAAAGGACATACTAAGGCCTAACCTTTTGAGCATATACACCATAAAAAACGGCGATGCCAGATTGACTGCAAAATTCCAGGAACACAGAAAGGCGATAAGCTTTCTGAAGTTCTCATCCTTGAATGGTTGCACAAGCAACCTGAAAACCTTAATTTTTTCTGTAACAACGGGCATCTGAGTTTCAGGGGTTCTGGCTAAATAATAAAGCCCGGCGATGCCTGCACCAAAGCCTGCCAGAAACAGAATTGAGTATCCCTGTAATTCGTAGTTTGGAAAAAACTTCTTCCAGTAGTCAATATATACCGCCGCAATCAGACTCAGGGCAATTCCAACGGCTGCAGCAATCCTCATCCTTTTCGAAAAGAACGATCCCAGGGCATCTGGTGGTATAAGGTCCCTCATCCACGAGTTCCAGCTACATCCTGAAACTGCCCCCAGTGCTGAGACCGCTATAATTGCTGTCAAGAGAACACCAAGTCCTGTTTTACCTGTAAATAAAAAGGGGATCAGGGCGATCAGCAGCCACCATAGACGACTAAGAGCTGCAGCTACAACCGTTATTGCCCGCCTGTTTCGTATTTTTTCAACCAGAAAGATCGAAGGAAGCTGGAACAATTGAGATAACGGCCCGATTGCTGCCAATAGCCCTATAGTCAGATTGGAAGCCCCGAGTTTAATGGCAAAAGCAACCAAAAAGGCCCCGCCGGTTAATATACCCATTGCCTGCGATGCAATCCCGTCTTTGATAACATTCCTTAAGCCGGATTGAATTTCTGATTCAGTTAACGCCTGTTGGACCTTAAACCGCATAGCAGCATCCACTTTTTTTGAATTCGATTAGCCAGAGTACTTATGAAAAGGTAGTTTGAACACCTGTATCTGTCAACAACAATAGTGCGCTGCAGCGCACCCATAAATTACCTTACCGTTAATTTTCTTGCAATACGGCCTTATGGCAGGTAAAGTAACCGAAAATCCGCGGAACGATTTTTATGTTCCATAAGTTTTGGAAATCCGATATTTGTTTTTTGGTTTGTAACTATTTACAACAACAGAACTTGGAGAGGTGACCGAGTGGCTTAAGGTAACGGTTTGCTAAACCGTCGTGTGGGTATAAGCCCGCACCGGGGGTTCGAATCCCCCCCTCTCCGGTTTTTGGTGAGATGACAACTTCTGTACAACCAACATTACTGGTCATAGCAGCGGGCATGGGCAGCCGATACGGCGGTCTCAAACAGATAGACTCTGTCGGTCCAACCGGCGAGATAATCATCGACTATTCAATGTTCGACGCCGTAAAAGCAGGCTTCAAGAAGATCGTCTTCGTTATTCGTCACTACTTCGAGGATGCCTTCAGGGAAAAAATCGGAAACAAACTCGATGGAATCGTCGATACTGCCTACGCCTACCAGGAGTTGAATAGCCGCCTCGACGGATTTCCACTTCCCCCGGACCGTGAAAAACCCTGGGGCACAGGACATGCGATCCTCGTCGCAAAAGACCTGATCAATGAGCCTTTTGCAGTAATAAACGCCGACGACTATTATGGCAGAAACTCCCTCAAGATCATCGCTGATTACCTCGCCAAAAGCGATGCTGTCGGAACCAATGACTATGCTATGGTAGGCTTCACACTTCGCAACACACTCAGTAAATACGGTACTGTCGCTCGAGGCGTCTGCCAATGTGACGATAAAATGTTCCTCACAAGAGTTATTGAACGAACAAAAGTTGAAAAAAACGCTCATGCCGCACGCTATTACGACCCTGACGGAACAACCCATCCGCTAACCGGCGATGAGACAGTTTCCATGAATCTGTGGGGATTCCAGCTCTCTATCTTTGGGCATTTACAGAGACAGTTCAAGGACTTTCTCCGAACCAGCGGCACCGACAATAAAGCAGAGCTTTACATACCCTTTGTAGTCGACCGCCTTATCCAAACTCACCAGGCCTGCGTAAAGGTACTACCCACACACGACACATGGTTCGGTGTCACTTATCGCCAGGACAGACAAATCGCTGCTGCCTGCATAAACAGACTTATCGACGATGGTATTTACCCGGCCAGGCTATGGAGCCAATAATGGCTGGCAACATCGAATCCATAGCTGCTCATTTTCACACCGACGCCAAACCCGAAAAATTAGTCCCGCTTGAAACCGGGCACATCAACGACACTTTCGTTGTTACTTGTCACCACTTTGGCCAGCCTCTCCGATACATCCTCCAGCGAATCAACCATGAAGTGTTCAAGAACCCCCCTGCCCTGATGCAGAATGTCATTCGCGTCACGGACCACATAAAAGCCAAAATGCTTAAACAGAACCTGCAACCGGCGTCACGCCAGCTAGTGGTCATCCGCACTGATTCCGGCTCAGGTTTTTATAAGGATCACAATGGCAATTACTGGCGAATGTATAACTTCATCGAAAATGCCTTCACACGCGACGTAATGGAATCGGATGAGCAGGCGTTCGAAGCTGCCCGCATGTTCGGCTGGTTCCAGAAAATGCTCGTCGACCTGCCGGGACCGCAGCTTCACGAAACTATCGTCGATTTTCATAACACACCAAAGCGATTCAAAACCTTTGAGCAGGTACTTCACGACGATCCATGCAGCCGAGCTGTACACGCAAAACAGGAGATCGATTTTGCCTTCGAGCACGCCCGGATATGTGATGTTCTCCTCGACCTGGTCCAGCGAGGCCGAATACCCGTGCGGGTAACCCACAACGACACAAAAATCAACAACGTCATGCTCGACAGGGAAACCGGAAAAGGCGTCTGCATCATAGACCTCGACACCGTAATGCCCGGTTTGTCTCTGTATGATTTCGGCGACATGGTTCGCACTGCCACGAGCCCCGCAGAAGAGGATGAACGCGACTTATCAAAAGTAACGATGCAGATGAACCGTTTTATAAAACTTGTCCAGGGTTTTATTCAGGAAACAAAGGACTTTCTCACTGACGCGGAAATAAAACACCTTGCCTTTGCGGGTAAGCTGATCACATTCGAGCAGTTTATTCGCTTCCTCGCGGACTATCTGACAGGCGACGTCTACTACAGGATTCACCATAAAAACCATAATCTTGACCGGGCTCGCACCCAGATGAAACTCGTCCAGTCGATGATCCAGCAGCAGGACGAAATGAATCGGGCTGTCGAAAAGGTAATGTCGGTATAACCGGCGGGAGATCTGATTATGAACCGCAGAAGGGTGGTAAAACTTGCTATACGCGGAGAACACATACCTTATGTTCCATGACACTGTTCTTTCACATTTGAATCAGCTGACAAACTAACTCGTTACTTTGGAACCAACAATTTAGACCAGGTTGTGTAGAGGTCAGTTTATGCGTATTCTTGTTACCGGCGGAGCCGGCTTCATCGGAAGCCACATCGTCGAACATTTCAACGGCAAAGCCGAAGTCCGCGTCCTTGACAATCTGCGCAGCGGTTTCCGTGAAAATATCACCTCCTTTGACATCGATTTCATTGAAGGTTCAATAACAGACCGCAAAGTCGTAAGCAAGGCCGTCAAAGGCATCGATTATATCTTCCACCTTGCCGCCATGATAAGCGTCCCCGAATCCATGCAAAAACCGCAGGAATGCGTCGCAATCAACACACAGGGCATCCTGACCATCCTTCAGGAAGCCGCCCGAGCAAACGTAAAAAAACTCTGCTTCAGCAGCAGCGCCGCTGTTTACGGCGACAACCCAATCGTACCAAAAGTCGAAACGATGTCCCCTGAACCCAAAAGCCCCTACGCTGTTACAAAACTCGATGGCGAATACTACTGCAAAATGTTCTGCGAGGAAGGCTGGCTGAACACTGCTTCTCTTCGGTATTTCAACGTCTTCGGACCACGGCAGGACCCAAAAAGCCAGTACGCTGCGGCAGTACCAATCTTCATCTACAAAGCCCTCTGCAACGAACCGATCACAATCTTCGGCGACGGCCGGCAGACCAGAGATTTTATTTTCGTAAAAGATATTGTTGCTGCCAATGTTCATCTGGCCTTTCGCGACGAATGCACCGGGATCTACAATGCCGCCTACGGACAGAGCACAACAATAAACGATTTGGCTGAAATGATTATCAAGCTTACTGACTCCGGGTCCGAAATTCGCTATGCTCCGGTTCGCGCCGGCGATGTGAAACATTCCCTCGCAAACATAGATAGTCTCCGCTCCACTGCATTTACCCCAGCCGGTGATTTCAACAACGGTCTCATGGACACTATCCGTTTCTTCAAAAACAAACACTAATCTTATAAAAAGGTTCAATGAGCGATTCAAAACAAAGAGTATTAGACGCGATCAGCCACAAGCCCTACGACAGGATACCACGGGATTTCTGGTCGACTCCGGAAACAGACCGGAAACTTCTGCAACATTTCGGGCTGCAGCATCGCGAGCAACTGCTCGATAACTTCGACGTTGATATCACCTATATCCAGGGGCCGCGATACACAGGCCCACCCCTAAAACAATACGACGACCAAAGCAGCGACGATATATGGGCAGTCCGTCGAAAGCGATCCTATACAGGCCAGGGCGATAAAAAGCAGAGTTACGAAACGGTCGTACACTCACCACTCAAAGACACTGCGAACATCGACGAAATCCTCTCCTACGGTCACTGGCCAAATCCTGATGATTACGATTATACCTGCATCAGGCAACAATGCAGCCAGGCCGGCCAAAGAGCAGTATTTTTCATGGGAGACAGGCTCAACCGGATTGCCCAGCTCAAGCCTGCCATGTATCTGAGGGGCATGGAACAGATACTAATGGATTCCGTGCTTAATCCCGACATCTTCAAAACTGTGATCGGCAAAATTGCAGAATTCTACAATGAGTATCTTGCCAGAATTCTCGCAGAAGCAGACGGTATGATCGACGTTGTAGTTACCGGTGATGACTTCGGTACACAAAACGGCTTGATACTCTCCCGTCAGCTCTGGCGTGAGCATCTATACCCGGGATTTAAAAACTTTATCGATATCTGCCACTCTTTCAATGTCCCGGTCATGCATCATACCTGCGGCGGAATCTATGAAATCATTCCCGACATGATCGAGGCAGGCCTTGATATTCTCAATCCCCTTCAGCCCAATACATACGCCATGGATTTTGGCAGAATAAAATCCGAGTTCGGCGATCAAATCTGTTTTCACGGCGGAATCAGCATCCAGACAAATCTGCCATTCGGCACACCCGGCGATGTCAGGAACGAGGTCAAACAAGCCTTTTCCACATTAGGCAAAAAAACCGGCTACATCGCCTGCACCGCCCACAACATCCAGGCAGATACGCCCGTCGAAAACATTATCGCCCTGATCGAGGCCTACCGGGATTTTTCACTTTAACCTTCTTAACCTCCGCCACATATTTGACAAATAAGGCGATCGGCTATATCATACCATTTCATTTCAAAGATCAGGGAGAACTATTATGACATGCTGTAAATGCGGTGCCCAGATTTCACAGGATGCAGGATTTTGTCCACAGTGCGGCTGTGAACAAGCCCATGTGAAGGAGCTAAAAGCACAATGTCTCGCCGATATCGAACAATGTAAAAACCTGATTGCCAAGGGGCAATCCAGTACAGATTACATCACGGCAAACATTTCAACCCGGCTGGAGCAATGGAAACAAGCTGCTGATATAGGCTTGCCGGAGGCACAATGGCTGCTCGCCCGCTGTTTCGATGAAGGGCTGGGCATAGAACGAAACTCCGCAGAAGCAGTGAATCTCTATGAACAGGCTGCTGGAAAAGGATATGCCCCGGCACAGTATGCAGTCGGCTATCGCTGCCAGAGCGGCTTGGACATGCCGCAGGACAAACCCCAGGCAGCCAGATGGTATCAAAAAGCTGCCTGCCAGGGATATGCACCTGCGCAAAGCAGTCTCGGCTGGTGCTATGATACAGGATTCGGGATGCAGAAAAACGACAGCGAAGCTGTAAAGTGGTACAGCAAAGCCGCTGAACAGGGCGACGACACAGCACAGTACAATCTTGCGGTACATTACGAACACGGAAAAGGAGCCGACCTGGATACAAACGAAGCAATGAAATGGTACCGAAAAGCTGCTGAGCAGGGATATGAGCAGGCAAAATCAGCGCTACAGCGATTTGAAACACAGCACACACCGGAGCCTGTTCATGCACAGCCAATTACTATATCTGATGACACTGAGCAGAAATTTCGGCAGGCATGTATAAAAGCTCTTGAAGACGGCAAGCTCACCGCTGATGAAAAAGATGAGCTTATACACCTTGCAGAGCGATTTGGAATCTCCAGGGAAATGCGCAATAAACTCTTTGATGAGGAAAAAACAACATTTCTGGCAAAACACAGGAGTAAAATAAACAGCACTATCGAACAACAGTTCCGACAGGCATGCAGAGAAGCCCTTGCCGACGGCAAACTAACAGTAGATGAAAAGCACGATCTCAAGGAATTGGCACTAAAACTCAATTTGCCCGGAGAAGTCGTCAAACTGCTTTTCGAAGAAGAAAAGAAAATCTTCCTTTCTTCACACAAAAAGCATCATTGACAATACAACCTCTTCACTGCGGAGATGTGATCAACCCCGCTTTTGGGCCTCCAGTGCGATTTTTCTCAATGCACCCACATCAACCTTGCCCGACCCCAGCATCGGCATTTCCTGTATCAGAATGTAACTATCCTTTTTCGGCTTCCATATGTTCGGCACATTACTTTCGCTGATTATACGATGAAGCTTCTCGGCAGGTCCCGCTTTTTTCAGGTAAAGCACAGCTATCTGCTCACCCCTGTTCTCATCCGGCACTGATGTAACCGCTACAACCTGTTCTGCCGTTCCCAGCCCATTCAGGTAAACCTCCTCAATGCCGACATGCGGGACCATCTCACCGGCAATTTTGCTGAACCTCAAAAGCCGATCTGTGATTGTCAGA
The DNA here is from genome assembly GCA_043816955.1 of Planctomycetota bacterium. Taxonomy (GTDB): domain Bacteria; phylum Planctomycetota; class Phycisphaerae; order Sedimentisphaerales; family CAYZTY01; genus JBDRHL01. The sequence goes on from JBDRHL010000065.1 coordinate 11,402, forward strand.
AAACCATCCTCATCCATCATTGCAATATCCCCCGTATTATACCACCCGTTGCGAACAACCTCGCTGGTTTGCTCCGGATTATTCAGGTATCCAAGCATTACACTGGGGCCTTTTACCATCAACAGGCCCTGCTCGCCGAACTCAACCGGCCAGCCCGTCTCAGGGTTCACAATTTTCACTGCAATACCTGGTAAAGGATGCCCAGCCGTCTCGGGTTTGCTGCCAATCTGGTAAACGCCATCCATATCCACATCAGGAATATTCAGCGAAACAACCGGTGAAAGCTCCGTAGCACCGTAACCTTCTAACGGGCGCAGCCCGAACTTCTTTTCAAACATCTCCCGGAAGCGTTTCTTCAGTTTTTCAGCGCCTACTATCACAATTCGAAGAGTGGCAAAATCTTCTGTAGTCGCCCGCCTTACATATGTGAGCAAAAATGAAGGCGTCGCAATCAGAATAGTACAACGCTTTTCCCGCACACTTTGTGCCACAGCCTTTCCGTCCAGGGGATTTGCAACATACGTCACAGCAAGGCCCGACAGAAGAGGGAACCACAGCGTAGCGGTAAAACCGAACGCATGAAAAAGCGGGAGCACACCGCACAGATGGTCTGCTGTCCTGACATGGAAAACCATCCGCATAGACTCAACGTTCGAAATAATATTATGATGACTGAGCATCACACCTTTAGCTGTCCCCGTTGTGCCGGACGAAAAGATAATAGTCGCCTCATCATCACCGCTGAATCCTCCCGGCCTGCACAGGAGCCCACAAGGCAGAAATCTTGCCTTCAAAAATGCACGGATCTTATCTTTCCTGGTCAGCGATGAAAAAACATCTTCGATAAGAATCATTTCTTGCAGTGTATTGAAATTTCCGAGTTTCTCAACAAATGTGCGTGATGAAATAATGCTCTTAATCCCCGCCTGCTCTATTGCCCCAACTACAAGCTGCCTTGAACCGGAGTAATTAAGATTCACAGGCACTTTTCCCAGCATCGATACCGCCACGTTCGCAAGTATCCCAGCTACACCTGGAGGCAACAGTATTCCAATGCGCTTTCGACCTTTTGTCAGCTTCTCAAGCCTGGCCGCAAGAGCAAGTGCTGCTGCGAGAGTATGCCCATACGTAAGCTGCTGTCCTGTCGTATCAGATATGCACTTCTTCCGCCGGCGTTTGCGTGCTGATTTTACAAAATTGTTACCAACAGAGCCCCTGCTCTTCTTAAGGCTGTTGAAGTAATCACACGAAAGCTCGCAGACCTTCTGCCTGATCCGACCCGGGGATACATCCGCTTCCATAGCCTCACCGAAATGAATCGAAACCGGATGCGGAAATCTGTTCGGCAGACGTGAAAATATCCTGCCTCGATAGTAACTGAAGATACTTCCCCAGGTTCCTCCAAGATAAACCGGTATCGTTGCGTAGTCCGTGCCGCGTGTAATCCGTCCAAAGCCGTTTCTGAACTTCAGCATCATTCCGCTTCGCGTCATTGCCCCTTCCGCAAATATGCATACCAGATACCCTTCGTCCATCGCCTGCCTTGCCTCCCGCAGGGCCTCCAGAATCTTTTTCGGCGGATCATTAGCGCTTATGGGAATCACGCGCATCAGTCTGAAAATCGGCCGCAATAAGCTTTTTTCATAAATCTCCCGCTGCATTATGAATCGGATTCGCCTTTGCTGTGTCGCTGCGATAAGAGGAGCGTCCGCCCATGAAGCGTGATTCGAAACCAGAAGCGCAGGCCCTTCCACAGGCACATTATCAATGCCCACAACCTTCAGCCGGTAACACAGCTTTACCAACAGCAAAATGAGAAAACGAACGAAAAAGTCAGGCAGAACAAACAATGTTATAATCGTCAGGCCAAGCGTAATTAAGCCCAGAAAAACAAAAATATCGCCCGGTGTAAACTGCAGTAACACATCAAATAAATAACTGATCGCTGAGGCAGCAAGCACCCCCGTCCATCCCAGAAAACTCGAAGAGGCAAGCACCTGCCCCCTCATCCGAGAGGGACTGCGAAACTGTATAAATGACTGAATCGGCACAACAAAAAGCCCCGCGCCAATCCCCATACAGAACACAATAAACAAACTTGTATAAACGCCGCCAATACCTGCCCCCAGGATCAGTGCACTTACCGCAAGAAAAATCGCTCCAAGCGGCACAATGCCGAATTCTATATTGCGCCCCGAAAGCTTCCCCGCAAAATACGCTCCACAGCCAATTCCCAGCGCTGCAAGCAAAAACAGATACACGCCCTGCTCTTTAGTCAGCCCAAGATGTTCAATACCGTAAGGTATAAGATTGATGTAACTGAAAGCACCAAATGTAAGAAAAAATGCCGATGCCAGGACAGCAAGTAACAAATATTTGTCCTTGCGAACCACCCGCATTGTCAGCCATATGTCACGCACAAGAAAAGCGGATACCCGGCTGCGTGCCCCTGTCGCGGGGGTATGCCGAATCGCTATGCTTACACAAAAGCCGCAAACTGCGATAACCAGACAAGCTACAGACGCAATCGCATAATGCTCTGAAGTTAAAGCCGACAGTACCGGAGCACAGGCAGTACCCAGAATAATCGCCAGATACGTCAGCATCTCCAGGAAACTGTTCGCCCGCGAAAGATGATCCCGACTCACAAGCTCCGGCACAATTCCATATTTCGAAGGCCCGAAAAACGCGCTTTGTGTTGACATCAAAAAAAGCACTACATAAAAAAGAAACGGCTTTTGAAGCATAAAACTCAGGCCCCCTGCCGCCATCACTGCTATTTCCATTGCCTTTGTTACCACGATGATATTTCGCTTGCTGAACCTGTCCGCCAGTTTGCCCGCCGGAGCTGCAAAAATAAGAAAAGGCACAACAAAAACCGCCTGAGAAAGTGATATTATACGCCCTGCCGCTGTCTCGCCGTACAGCTTTATCACACAAAGAATCATTAAGGCCTTGAAAAGGTTATCATTCAGCGCCCCAAGAAACTGCGTCGCGTTAAACCATCTGAAAGAAGCACCAAGTTTTGTTTTTGCAGTATCCATAATAAATTTAAAAAAAGTTTTTAACTATACCTTTAAAATTCCGGAAAATCATATAATCATCTGAAAAATTCTTTTATCAGCTTTATTGACTTCCTGGGTAACTTTTTTCTTTCTTAGATATAACTTTTCTGGCAATTACAAAAGAAATCACAATAAATATAGGAATCCCAATCAATAAATAAAATGGTGCAAAAATGAAAATCAAACCTGCAGTAGATGAAGATGATATATCAATATAAAACAATAGTGTAAAGACCAGCATAAACAGTGATGCAAGGCAGGTCGACAGATCATTCTTCGTGGATTCTTTCATAAGAAAGCTGATACAAAAAAAGACGATATAAGGTGTTACTACCCATCCTCCAAACAATCCCATAGCTTCAAAATTCCATCCTGAAGCTTGCAACATTCGCAGTAATGCTACCATCAAAGATAAAAGTAAAAAAACATTTTTAAGTGTTTTTGCAGTTTTCATAATAAATCTTTTATAAACCATTAGTTTTCAAGATAACTGCTTATTTCCCTGAAAACCTCTGCTCTTAAATCAACTGATTCATTGAATAACTCATGGTTGGCCTTTTCTATCATGCTGATCTCGATGTTGGGAAATTTTTCCTTGAGGAATTTTACGTTAAACTGCCGGTCAACTATTATGTCTGAGGTGCCCTGGATGACTTTTATTGGTTTTTCGGATGGGGGCGCATCTTTGATTTTTTCGTTCCATTTGTGTAATGCTCTGACCCAGATCAATGGTATTTTTCTGGCCTGGAGGGGGTCTTTGTGCTTTATGAAATCCAGGAATTCGCTGTCTGATGAATTTTTGCGAAATACTCTCGGCACACTTTTAACAAATTGTACTTTTTCGTTATAGCCGATCTTTGATTGCTCCCACGCTGCGCAATGTACCAAAGGAGCTGCTAAAATAACACGGTCAAAAACAACATGGTTGTTTGTGAGCAAGTAATCTAAAACCGCAGTTGCGCCCGTACTGTGACCGACAAAATGGTAAGGCCCGTTTAATTGCGGCCTGACTTTATCAGCAAAATCAATCAATGCCTGGCTGTACTGCGTGAAATCGTCAATTACTCCACGCCGGCCCCCCGAAAGTCCGTGGCCCGGCAAATCAAAAGCTGCAACTGCGTAACCAGCTTTGATCAGGTGCTTGATCAAATGGTTCAACTGGCCGCAATGGTCAAAATAGCCATGAACTGCAAAAACCGTTCCTTTATATTTTTCAGGCTTGTAAATATGTCCGACCAGCGTAAACCCGCCGGATTCAAACGTGCCGAAGATGTGCTCGACATCGTTACTGTCAAAATCAAGGCCGTAATACTTGAAATAGTCAACAACTGAATCCGGATACTCGCTGCTGAAATCATCCAACGGCTTTATTGCTTCTTTAATTTTGGTTATTGCTTTGTCCATAGCACGGTACTCATCTGTTCTCTGCCTACAACCGATAATGACATGCAACATTAAAATCAGTACCAATAATTTCAAGTTATTGTTTGGTCCTGCTATTTTTCACCTCAATCAAACCAGGCAACTATTTTGTCCTGCCGATCCAAACCAATAAACACCCCATCGACAAACCCCTTGTCGAAATCATTGAAATAAGTATGGATTTCAAAGTGAATCATCCAGTAAATATCGTTTGAGTTAACCTGATATTGCTTGGAAAATCTTGATCGTTCAAAAAATCTGGAATACTCCCGGCGAGAGAATTGCTGTAAATTTTCCACGGTTATCTTAGCTCGTGGATAGGAAAATCTTCCTATGGGTTGAAGTAAAAAAGTCGTTCTTTCTATTTCCTGCTTGGAATATATTACTCCGTTGTAATTAAGTTTATCCGACAATAATTCTATCATATGAAGATAATCCGGCGTGTTCTTCAACGATTTCAAAAACTCCTGAACTGTGCGAATAGGAAGATTACTGTTTATTTCTTCCAGAATAGCTATACGGTTTTGTAATCGCTCAACTAAATTTGGTTCTGGCGTATATATGCTACTGTTGGTTCCTTTCAGCATTCTTATAAGGCGAGTTCTCTCTTGGAATGTTAATCCCTCGTCGCCTGTTTTGAGCAAAATTTCTCCAAGCGCTTTATAGACGTTGCTCATCTTTTGAAAAAACTCCCATAACTCATAAGGAAATTGATCTTTTGATATTTTTAGTATTTCATCCAACCTACCCATATTCTTTAATCTGTCATCGGAATTCTTTTTCTCAGTAAACAATCTTCCTGTTGAACGTTTTAAGCAATCGTAAGCTTCTACTCTTAGAAAAAACGTATTGTTTGGGTCAGATATAATAGCCAGTAGAGTACTGCAAAAGATGTCAAAATGTTCCACGTTAAGGCTGTAAAAATCATTATCGCCCATAATATCCAAAATGAATTTGCGGTAATCCTCATCTATAGAATGATCCTCTGCCATTTTCAAAAATGGCTCTGGACTACTATCAGGATAAAGGCGAAAGTAGTATTGTGCAAATCCTGCCGCCATATATTCATATCCGATGAGATCTTCCCCGTTGATTTCTTTTGCGTTTTGTTTGTGTTCGACCAGTTTGTCATTTACCTGCCTTAAACCTCTGAAAAAATCTTCCTTTGACAAAGACTTAAACCAGATTTCCGCTTGCTGACCATCGCCTCCTGCTTTACCAAATTCTACCATCTTATCCAGCAGATCGTAGCGTGCTGTGTTTCCATTTTCCTTAGCAAAAACAGTTGCTTGAACTCCAAATAACACGAGTAGTATGCTGACCATAATTTTCGATATAGTCATCTTTACCTCAATCTAAAAAGTGTTTTTTCTTGTCATTTATTACCTAAAGTCCATAACAGCATAGCACATAACTAAAACCACCACCAATAATTTCAGGCTACGCATCTTTGATCTTGCCATTTCTCTGCGGCCTTCCAAGACACCAACAAAATAGAAATAAAATACCAGCCAGGTCAAAGAGTGGAAATGCACCCATTAACCATAATCTTTTTTCAATAACATGAAAAGTCATTATCCCTCCGATGACTAAAATGGCGCCGAGGCCTTGCCATTTCCACCCGACAATACAACCTATCAACATAGCAAGCATACCAAACAACCCTATCGCTACTGGTAGAGGCTGTGTAAATGGATTCGGTGGCCCTTCACCAATGGCGATTGTTAATATTAAAGCCGCCAACAAAGCACCATATATCCTGGCTGCCCAGCGAATACCAATCAGACAGTACTTTTTAAACTTTTGAGTATTCATTTCCGATCCTTTCATGATTTTTTCAGCCACCAGCAGAGTATATTTAACAGACCAATCACCCAGAACGCGTAGAAAACCCAGTTATGCTGGATGCCGCCGAAAATTGTGAAACTTACAATACCAGCTAAAACAATTATTCCGCCTGTCAGTTGTCGCCATACAGCCAAAGCCAAGCCGACGAGGGTAGTTAAAAGCTGCACCATTAAAACCAATTCTCTTGCCGTCAGTTCAAGCGGATTAGGCGGCCCTTCGCCCACAAATATCGCCAGAATCAATAACAGTAAACCAGCACCCGCTGCCTTCACAGTCCAGCTCATACCAAGAACCCAATATTTTCTTTGTTTTACAACATTATCCATTTTTGATCCTCTCGTAATTTAGTGGCCTTCAAACTTCATCATCATCTCCAGTTGCCATGGCGGAATGGGTTCTTTTTCTTTCAATTGATGGATTGTTTTGAGTGTTTCTTCGCCAGGATTGATCTTTGCTACGAGTAAGTCTGTCACATCGACGAACTCTGCTGACTTATAATGCTTAAGTGATTTCTTGTCCCATTTTGACACCATCTCAACAACGTTTGCCTCTTGCATTACCAAAGAGAGTTCATCTTCTATCCTTTTAAGAACATCATTTATAGGCTCGTTACTGAAAACCTGTTTGTGGAGGAGCTTGCGGTGGTCCCAAAGCTCACTATGCAATTCTTTTGCGCGTTTTTCGTTCCCTTCTGCTTCGGCTTTTTCTATCTGTTCAGTTAATGAACCATGATAGCTATCCAGCCTATCATCCTTCGCCCAGTATGCACAGGCCACAGCCCGCGAATCATATATGCCGACACGTGTTTTCATCTGTACAGGCGGCGGTATCAATAAATCATCGTCACCGGACTCCGGTTCCATTTGCTCCAATTTTTTTGCATGATATTCCGCTTTGTGTTTATTGCCGCCACAGTACCAGGGAAGACGTTCGTACAATCCGATGAGCTCATGCCGGGCCTGATAGAAATCGGGCTTTAACATTATGGCTTTCTCATAACTTTTAATAAAATTGATGCTGCGGATAGGCACCGCAGGCATTGTCCATATGAAGTGGGCATCGTAAACAGCGTTGTATGTGCCGATTTTGCCCGCCCAATAGTGGTAACGCGGATTATCAGGGTCGGCTTTAACAGCCTGTTCGATAGCTTTTTGAGCAAACCTTAGTTTGTCCTTCATCGCCTTTTGCTTTTGTTTTAATGTCCCTTCGGTACGCCCCACGGAGTCCATAGTTGTACAGAAGTGGACACGTGCCAGTTCGAACTGCGCAGGAGCATTTTCAGGATTCGCAGCAACAGTTTTCTCCAAAAGTTCCATAGCCTCATCGACCCGCCCTTCCATTCTCAACTCAAACGCCTGTATAGCAATATCCATATCATTAACGTCATTTTCCCGGGCAACTGCGACTCCTGTCAAAAACGTGAACATGTACACCAAGCACAACATAATTGTCTGTCTTTCCATCATTCTTGTCCTTCAATATAGTACATATATATACGGTTTCTATATTATCTATTATTCCAAAATAAAAAATACACAGCTTTAAGCCTGTATCCACCTCTTCTTAAAATAGCAGGGTAATCCTGCATAATCTGCTCAAAGCTCCCTGCGAATGCTCTCCAGCATTTTGATTAGCCGCTTCTGTTCGCTATCCTTCAATGCTGCTGTCATCTTTCTGATCCTCTTTGCGTACAGGGGCTCTACCTTTGCAAATATCTTCCGCCCGCTGCCTGTCAGCTTCACCAGGTTATACCGCCTGTCGCCCGAAACCGAAGAGCGGACTACAAGTTTTGCCTTTTCCATCCTGTCAACAAGCGATGTGATATTCGCCCGGTTGACAAGCATCATCTCACTCAATTGCACCTGGCTGAGGCCCCCTTCATCTCCACTCTGGTAACTAAGAAGCATCAGGACATTAAACTGAACATCCGTAAGACCATATTGGCGAAAGAACTCATCGGCTTCCTTTTTGATGCACGATGCCGTGTAGTAGATATTCAGCACCGCCTCGTGCGAGGTAACCTCAAATCCTTTCCTCAAACCAAGCTCATGTTCAAGCGACATATCGAATACCTTTATAAATTAACTGTATACATATTAACTATACACACAGCAACACTTCCGTCAACAAAATTCCGAAAAAAAATCTGAAAAAAATTCCCCACTCAGCCGGACTGCAAACATAACATCTTAAAAAATATGCAGTTACACCCGGATCATATCTCAAGGATTTTTTGCCTGCTTAACCTTCTGCCGCCCTGTACGCACAGTGTCTCTATCCTCACCTGTCCCTTGTCCATTCGTATAATCCGGATACTGCCTCCATCCGCCTCAAGCTCTGCTGCCTGGCCTTTATCAGGCAAACTTCCCTGCAGCGCCCTTTTTTCAACCCACGCCCGGGCACTACAGAAAAGATTTCTGCTCCGGGCTCCAAGCTGCACCGTAACCGTCTCGAATGCTATCTGCCTTGAAAGGCTCGACAGAATAAAAACCGCAAGTCCTCCCAGCGCAATCAGCGCCACAACTATCATAAGAACAATACCGTGATTACGACAATATCTCATTTTTGCTCCCGGATTGTCTTTACCCTGTTTACAAAAAACACGTGTGAATTTCCAAACCTGTCCGTCCACCGTTCGCCAATTCGCTGCTTTATCGAAGTAGAGATTTCAACCGCATACGCCCTGCCCCCCTGCTGCCACCTCGACCAGCCGACTTTTGCATAAGGCACAGGCCAGATCTGTCTGAGCACACTATCTCCTGCCTGCTTCAAATCCAGAATCTCTCTGACAATCTTTTCATCGGTCTTTCTATAGAGGATAATATCTTTGCCGGAATCTATCAGGAGAGTTTCCTCATCGGCCCTGATACCTCCCGCTTCATCGGGTATGGCAACCGCAGAATCAATATCACTGCGCATCATCCGGAGCATATTCGAAATTGAAACAGTTGTCTGAAAGCTCCTGTGCATATAGGGCATATCATAAAGCAGCATCCGCAGCGGCTTAGCGCATACACCCATCATCACTGCTGTTACCGAAACCAATATCATCATCTCCATCAGACTGTAGCCACCGCGTTTTGTCATCTGTCCTGACCCTTAACCATGTATCTTTCCTGTGTAACCTCAATCTTCTTCGAGCCTGCCCGGCCCGCTGTAGTAACCCTGACAAGCCTCAATCCCGACCATCGGCCGCTGCCTGCCGACTCCTCAATAACAGATTCAATACCGGGCCACAGCCGTTCAAACTCCTTATTGTCTATCTTCCTGCCCGTTGCAGCGATACAGTCAAGCTGACCCTGGCCTGCTGCGACAGCGCACTGTTTGACCCACTGCATCTTGTTAAACCGTGATAAAGCATTTATCGAGACAGCAAGGCCGCCCAGCAGGAGGCTCAGCAAGGCAATCGCCACGCATATTTCCACAAGCATTATTCCACGCCGTCGTTGCAGCATGTTTTTATCCTCACACAGGCGTAATATCCGAAGCAAGAACGTAAATTATCTGAACCAGTGGTGCGAAAACCGAATAGACGACAAAAGCTACAACACAGCCCAGCATCAATATCGTTACCGGAAACATCACAAAACGCACCAGATTGATCTTATAGCTGTAATTCGAACGATAAAACTCCTCGAGCATTTCAAGAATCACAGGCGTATTTGCCCGGTTGAGCTTGTCATCAAAAGCCCAGACAATACTATTGGGCAGCCCGCACTTCCGTGCCGACTCAGAAACACTGCCCCCCTGCTCGACAAGCCCCAGCCATCGTCGAAGTTTCGCCTTGAAACAAATGTTAATGTCCAGCGAAAGCGCCCCGGCAATCGCCCGGTTAACTGTATGGCCCGAGTTTAATGAACTTTTCAACAGTCCGACAACCTGGACCATCGAATAATTCAGCTCGAAAAAATGCAGCCCCGGCAGATACCATTTGAAAAAGTCCCCCATACACGACAGCAGATAAGGCTTTTCTATCCTGCGCCTCCGGAAACATGACCGAATATACAAAAACAGCCACACCGCTACCACCCCGAAAAGCCACATCCACCCGTAACGATATGTGAACCAGCCGGTTATCCCAACCAGAATCTGCGTTGCTTTGGGCAAAACAGCGCCTTCAGCCATTTCATGAATAACTTCAAAGAGCTTGGGCAAAATGAACCTCACAAGCCCACACATGAAAACGAAGGCTATCGCCAGAATCGTAAGCGGATAAGCCAGCTCAACCGGTTTGATTCTTATTCTCTGCTCGTTTTGGTAGAGTATATCCGCTTCGATGCTCCGCATCACGTCACCAAGCTGCCCTGACGTTTCACCCGCAGAAACCATAGCAACATACTGCCCCGGACATTTCGGATATCCCTGCCTGAGCGACTCAGAGATGCTATAACCCTGCGAAAGCCAGTGTGAAATCCGTCTCAACGTACGTCCACGAATATCCCGCATATCTGCCGCGGCTGAATCGAGTGCAGTAGCGAGCGGCAGGTTCTGCCTGATGCTCGCCCCAATGCTCGAAAAAACATATAACGCAAGTGAATACCGTGCGATGATCTTATAGCGAATAATAAATGAAATAAATATTGTAAGCAGAAAAATAGCCGGCGACAGGCCGAATTGTGCCAGCGGCACCAGCAGCAACAGCACTGCCGCTGAAATAAGAATCGCAAGCGACCATTTTGCCGCTCTTCGCGGCCAGTGCTCCTCATCATCGCTTTCCCGCCGGATCAGAATGATCGACAGTAAAACGACCGGAATAAAAATTATCGCAACAGAAATGGCAATAATATTGTCATGATAGCCGACGCCTAAAAACACGCAAAGCGCCGTTGCAAGCGGACAGGTTATAAGAGCCAGCCCCGGCATGACGGCACTTAAAAACACATATAAAAACAGAATCAATAAAGCTATAGCACCTGCCATATCATCGACCTCTACATCAGAGATGTAACAATTTTAATCATCGGAAGAAAAATCGCCAGCACCATCGTGCCCACAACAACACCCAGGGCGATTATCATCGCCGGCATAAGAATCGCCTGCAAACGCCCCTGCATACAGAACGCCTGCTGTGAGTACATCTGGCTTAGGCCGTACAGATTGTCCTGAAGCTCGTTCCGCTGTGAGCCGAGCTGCACCGAATAGAGGAACAATCGCGGTATCATCCTGCAGAAATGCCCTGCTTCGAGAATGCCTGAGCCTTTTTCGACTTGGCAGGCTATTGTTTCACACTCAAGTTTGATCTTTTCACTGCCCGATACCGCCGAGCTAAGCCGCAGGCAGTCCGGCATGTCCGCTCCTGCCGTAACCAGCACCGCCATCGCCTCAGCAAGCCTTGCCAGGCTGCCGGCGTGGTAAAGCCTGCCCAGCATCGGAAACTTCAAAAACACCGATTCCCTGAACCGCCTCCCTGCCGGTGAACCGGAAAGAAGCGTCGATAAAAGAAAAATCAAAACCGCAATGATCGCTACAGCCGTCCACAGCGGAATAATATTTTTTGTCAGGGCAAAAATTCCCCTCGTAAGCGCCGGCAGCTCGGCGCCATATGTCATCTCATTGAGAATGGACTCGAACTGCGGAATAACGAAAATGAATAGGCCCGTAAGGACTATCGACGCGAACACAAATACCACCGCAGGATAGCACAGCGACTCAAAAATGATCCGCCTTGTGCGATCAGCCATATCAAGATGCCTGTTCAAACTTGCCAGCATCTCGGCAAGTCTTCCTGTTTCGACACCTGCTTTTAGAATCAAACCATACATGGCTGGAAAATTCCGCTGCCTTTTAGCGATAGCCTTGTCAATACTGACGCCTCTTTCGAGATCGTCTGCAATATCGCTTACCAACCGCTGCATAGGCTTTGAGCTTATATCATGCGCCAGCTCCCTCAGCGCCCGCTCAAGTGGTATGCCTGCCTTTGTTATCGAGGCAAGCTGCTGGTTGAACAATAGAAATTCGCTTCTGCCTATTGCGGTTGATGCGGGCTTTTCCTTTGTCTTGGTAATCTGGTTTACTTTAAGGCCCATCTCTTCCAGTATCCCGCCTGCCTGTTCAGGAGAAGACGCCTCAAGGGTCCCTTTCATAAGCCTGCCTGCCGATGTCAATGCGCTATATTCGAATGTCGCCATAGTTAAAAATCCTTAAATTATTCAGTAACTGCCCTGCCGCAAATTTTGCTTACCTCATCCTCGGTGGTAATACCCTGACTGATCAGCCTGGCCGAGTCCTGCAGCAGCGACATATGGCCCCTGGCCTTTAGAATCTGCATCAATTCGTCCATATCCGCCTTTGCCAGAATTGCCTTTCGCAGCCCGCCATCCAACTGAACCATCTCAGCAACCAGCGACCTGCCCCTGAAGCCTGTCTGAAAACAGCTTTCACAGCCGACAGCTTCGAATCTTCCATCATGTAAATTTCTCTGCCTGCATTTTGTACACAGCTTACGCACGAGCCTCTGGCTCAAAATCGCAGATATGCTGGAGGTAACCTGATACGGCTCAATCCCCATTTCCAGCAGGCGCAGCAGCGCCCCGGCAGGCGTGCCGCTGTGCAGGGTGCTCATAAGCAGATGGCCGGTCAGTCCCGCTTCAATGACAATTCTCGCCGTTTCCGCATCCCTTATTTCACCTATCATCAATACCTGCGGGTCCTGGCGCAGCAATGACCGCAAAGCAACCGGATAACTCATAGCACCGGGACCGTTTAACTGCGGCGAAATCTCTATCTGTGTAACACCCTGGATATGCCTTTCGACCGGATCCTCCAGCGCCACGATACTCCTGCCCGGAAATTCCCTGCCTATATAACGCAGTATCGCTGCCAGCGTTGTGCTCTTGCCGCTTCCTGCCGGGCCTGTCAGCAGCAGCACACCCTGGTTTTGTCCAGCTATATCCCTGATCGCCGAGCATATAAAGTCACAAAGGCCCAGTTTCTCCAGGTCGGTTAGCTCGGCATCCTCATAGAACAGCCTTACGACCGCCCGCTGGCCGTGAATGGTCGGGAAGATTGCCAGACGCTTGTCGATAACTTTGCTTTCATGGGCCTTATCATATGCGGCGATACGCCCTTCCTGCGGTATATCGTTACGGTATGTCAGCAGGTGAGCAAGTACTTTCAGGCGGGCGATAACGTTGTCAGACAGCGATTTCGGCACAATATCGACGGCTTTGAGTTCACCGTCAAGGCGGAATTTTATGATCATATTTTCAGCCGTCGGTTCAAAGTGAATGTCGCTTGCCCCCGCATCGATCGCATCATAAGTGATTTTTTCTACAAGGGTTACTACATCGGCCTGGTTTTTCCCCTTTTTCACCATCCATAGTCCTTTCCGCATTTCAGAGGGCCTCTTTACTTATATAAGACGCGCAGAAGCCCTCAATGTTACCCACAACCTTTGGGACGGTAATAAAATATCTGTGAAATGTGAGCGCAGCCTTATAATTTATCGCGCATACGCTGGCGTTTGGTAGCCTCTTCGAGTATCTTTTTTTCCTTGCTCGTAAGGCTTTTAATTCCCTGGTCGCGGATCTTTTCCAGTATCCTGTCGACCTCGGCCTGGAGGTCACGGTACTGAGTGGGGGTTTTTCCCCACCGGCTGGTTTGACTTCTTCTTTTGCGTTCTTTGAGCCAGGGTATAAGGAAGACATACGCTGCACCTGCCGCCATGCCCGCAAGATGAGCTGCGTCACCGCCTGCGTTTGGACCAAGCCGAAGAAGGTTGGCTACATACAGAAGTGTTAAGATTATAGCAGCAAACCTGATGGGTACCGGGAAAAAAAGGAAAAAGACGACGAATTGGGGAAAGAGTATGGCGCATGCGGCAAGCATTCCGAGTATTGAACCGGAGGCCCCTACCATGGTCTGGCCGGGCATAGGGCTTACAGCGGCCAGAAACAGATAGAAAAGCCCCCCTGCTGCACCACAACCAAGGTAAAACTTCAAGAACTTCCTGCTGCCCCAGTTGCGTTCGAGGGTCGGGCCCAGGAAAAACAGGCCGATCATATTAAAGATGATATGTCCCATGTTATCCGGATCGTGCAGGAACTGGTATGTTATGATTCGCCATGGTTGGATTGCGGTGAGGATGCTTGTTGCGTCTACAGCAAAGACGTTGTATATGAAACTGCCGAGAGGTGGTATTAAAAGACCGGCAAAAAAGACAACAATGTTTATTATAAGCAGATTCCTGACCATAGGTGTCATGGAGGGCAGGCCGAATCGCATTGACGGACCGTAGTGGCTGCCTGAGCTGTAATTGTGTTGGGTGTAATCTCTGTCGTAAAGTCCCATTTATTTTGTCCTGTTTTCTGGTTAAACTGATCCGGCTTTTTGTAGCCCCGGCGGTGCTATTATCCTATAATATCGGCTAATCAGCCAAAAGTTCAATGGAAAATTACAATGGAAGACTTCAAATTCCTTAAAGACGAGCTGAATCTGTTGCGGGAAAGGAGCCTGCTGAGGACGCTGTCATGTGTTGAGTCAGCCCAGGGCCCTGTAATGACAGTGGACGGTAGAGAACTTGTAGTTTTCTGCAGCAATAATTATCTGAACCTGGCTGAAGATAGCGAAATCGCCCAGGCTGTGATTGAGACGGTCAAACAGAGAGGCTATGGTGCCGGGGCATCGAGACTGATAAGCGGTACAACCGGGCTGCATCTCAAGGCGGAGGAAAAGCTGGCGGGAATGTTCGGCAAGGAAGCGGCGCTTCTGCTGCCGTCCGGCTGGGCAGCCAATGAAGCGGTTATCCGGACGATCCCGCAGAAAGGCGACATTGTGCTGCTGGACAAACTGGACCATGCTTCGATTATTGACGCTGCCCGGGCCTGTGAAGCGCAGTTCCGAACATTCAGACGAGATCGTCTGGACAAACTCGAAAGATTTCTTCAGGACGGCAGCTTTGCGCACAAATTCATTGTCAGTGAAAGTATTTTTTCAATGGATGGCGAGCGAGCCGATCTGAAGAGGCTTGTCGCTTTGAAGGAAAAATACGGTGCGGTTCTGATTATTGATGAGGCTCATGCCTTTGGATGTTTGGGAGAAAAAGGCGCAGGTCTTGCCGAAGAGCTTGGGGTACTTGACGGGGTTGATATCATAGTTGCGACGATGAGTAAGGCGGTCGGCGCGACCGGCGGCGTTGTGGCAGGTAAAAAAGTTGTAATCGATTATCTTGTCAACAAGGCAAGGGCGTTTATCTATACGACGGCACCTCCGCCGGCAAATTGTGCGGCGATTCTGAAGGCTATTGAAATAATTCAAACTCAGCGGCAAAGGCGCGAGAAACTGCGGGAAAACGCCGTGTACATTAAAAGAAGGCTTCAGCAGGCATCTGTTAATACAGGCTGTAGTAACAGCCATATTATCCCTGTGATAATCGGCGGTGAAGCAGATACACTTCGCATTGCAGGCAAACTCAAAGAAAGGGGTTTCTATGTGTCGGCGATCCGCCCGCCGACCGTCCCCGCCGGTACGTCAAGACTGCGCATTTCACTGCAGAGCCGACACAGCCAAGAGCAACTTGACGGGCTGTGTGATGCAATCATTTCACTGGTGCAGGCTCAGGGCGACTTTCGAGGCTCATTCTGTCGAGGATAATCATCAGGACAGCACCAAAGATTATCAGTGCAATCGAGATGAACTGGGATACCGTCAGATTGAAGGCCTCGAATGGATTGTCATCGCGCATAAACTCCATCAAGAACCGCATCGCGCCATAAAGCACGAGCATAAGGCCGAAGGTACAGCCGGGTCGGGCCAGCATCTTTTTCTTTGCCCCCGGAAGCTCGGCTCGCTGGCTTCGCCGCCAGAAAAGATACAGCAGGCCGCAGTTAACAAGCCCCCCAACTGACGAATATATCTGTGTGGGATGAACAGGCAGGCATTGATAACGCCCCTTGGTTACTTCATATCGCTGCTGTTCGCTGAGGAGGCGAGGGGGTTTTAGTCTCATGTGAAACTTATTGGCCTGGTCAGCTTCGATGAAATCATCGCCGTCGCACCTGCCATAATATTCATTCGGCAGCTCAAGATAAGGTCTGGAACGATTTCTGCCGTAGTCTGGAAAAACCTGACTGTAGTAAGGCGGTGAAGCGTACGGAAAACGTACTGCAATGGGGCATTTAGTGGGCTTTCCAAAACAGCAGCCGTTGAGAAAACAGCCGATTCGACCGATTGCCAGGGCTGACATCAGCGCGATCGCCAGGATGTCAAGGTATCGCCTTATGGGCAGCTTGCGACAGAATATGTATATCACGATAACCGAAATAGCAAGGACCACGCCGCCGAGAAGCTCCAGGCCGCCCTGCCATATCGCAAAGATTGAGAGGGGGTTGTCGTGAAACTGTTCAAAATAATGAATAACATAAAAAGCCCTTGCACCGAAGACACCGGCAATCAGTGAGTAAAGGGCGGCATTTATAATATGGTCGGGACTGTGGCCGAGATTTCTGGATAATCTGCGGATGAGAAAAATTGCTGCAAGGAAGCCGACGACCATCATCAGGCCGTAGCTTTTAATTGTCAGTGTAGTGAAAGGAATCCTTAAAAGTTCCGGGTACATCGATCAACACCGCGACTATTATTGCCTTTCATGGATACGAAGCTAGAGAATCCTGTCAATTTTGTTATCTGCGTCAGGTACAATGATTTTTGGTTTAAAATTCTTCATTTCTTCAGGACTGTAGAAGGCGAAATTCATAATGATAACTATGTCTTTGGGATTCATCAGCCTGGCTGCGGCGCCCAGGATTATGATTTTCCCGGAGCCGGCCTGTTCGGGCACAACGTATGTTTCAACCCTGCTGCCATTGCTGACGTCCACAACCAGAACCGCTTCATAAGGCAAAATATTCGCGGCTTCAAGAAGCGCCGAGTCAATACCGATGCTGCCGGGATAATCAACGTGTGCCTCGGTAATAGTCGCGCGATGGATTTTGCCTTTCAGTGCTTTGATTAACATTTTCGTAATATCATCCTTCTTTTATGAAACGACCAGAAAACAGCTATTATAACTTTTTCTGCTGTTTGTTCAAGTCAACTAATATATTATCGATCAAGCGGGCAGGCCCTATCCACACCGCCAGGGCGATCAGAACCGGTCCTTCTATATTATGGACTTCTTCCAGTGTCCGGGCATTTACGATACTGATATAGTCAATTTTTGCATTCGGGATCCGAGCTATTGATTCAGTCATCCGGGCAATGAGGGCTTTACTGTCTGTGATGCCATTGCGGATTTTTTTCTCGCATTTCCTAAGTTCCGTATAGAGCGCAGCGGCATCAGCCTTTGCCCGGCCTGTCAGGTATCTGTTCCTGCTGCTTATCGCCAGGCCGGACAACTCACGAATGGTTGGACAAATGATGACTTCAAGAGGCATATTGAGGTCGGCAGCCATTGTTTTTACGATTATCGCCTGTTGAGCGTCTTTTTGGCCGAAAAAAACAATGTCCGGCTGGACTATGTTAAAGAGTTTCGTACAGACCGTCGCAACACCCCGGAAATGAGTGGGCCTGTTTCTGCCGCACAGCGGTTCGCTGAGTTTTTCAACGTTGACCCAGGTAAGATTCTCAGTCGGGTACATTTCGCGGACTGCTGGATGAAATACCAGGTCTACTTTGCAGCTCCGGCACAGGGTGATGTCAGCATCGAAGGGCCTGGGATATTTTTCAATATCTTCATTCGGGCCGAACTGGGTTGGATTCACAAAGATGCTTACGACCACGTAACCGGTCTTCGCAACAGCATGGTTTATCAGGGAAACATGCCCTTCATGCAATGCGCCCATTGTGGGGACGAATCCTATTATCCTGCCGGCTGTGCGGGCCTGCCTGACTAATGTTCGTACAGATTCGATTTTCTCGACAACTTCCATTTTTTCCGCCTCATCTAGGCTGTGTAATATTTAACTTCGTTCGCGAGGCGTTCAACCTCTTTGTCGCTGGTACTGTCAAATCGGACTGCCCGCAGTCGAATAAGCGGACACAGCGTCCATCCGGCAAACAGGTCCTCATAAGCACATCTGATCTGATGTAGAAATTCCAGATCAATTTTCTGCTCGTAAGAGCGGTTTCTCCTGTGAATTCTTTCAAGGCAGTTTTCTTCCGCATCTTCCAGATATATCGCCAGCACAGGACTGACTATATCCGCTGCGATGTGTTCATGCTGTTTATTATACTGTTTCCGTTGCGATGTATCGAGCATTTTGTCGGCATAAATCAATTCCTTCTCGAAGACATAATCACTTACCGCCGCCCTGCCCGGCCCGATCATTGAGGCGCTCAACTGTTCAGCCCTGCTGTTGAGAAAATAAAGCTGGGATTCAAGAGCAAGTTCGCTCTTTCCATTATATACGTCGGCCAGATAAGGATTGGTGTCGTATGCCTCAAGCAGGAGCATACACGAAAGCTTTTCAGCAAGAGCGCGGGCGAGGGTGGTTTTCCCGACGCCTATCAGGCCGCCTATGCTGATAAGCCGGGGCTGGTCGGGCCTGATCGCGTAGCTGCATCCGTTCAGGCGGTGCAGAAGCTCGCCTATCGGCTGGTGCAGAACCGGATGAATCATCCCGGCGGCAAGCTCGTCCAGGCCTTTCAGCACAAAGTAGCGAAGATGCATCTGCGGATGCGGCACCGTCAGATCCTCACTGTTTATGATTTCATCGCCGAAGACAAGCAGGTCCAGATCAATGGTCCTTTCAGCCCATTTTTGTGTGCGCAGCCTTCCCAGTGAGTTTTCAATCTGCACCAGCCGGCGGAGAAGCTGCTGCGGAGGCAAAGCAGTTTCTATATACGCTACCGAATTAAGATAATTAGTCTGGCTGCTGTGGTCGAGAGAAGCGGTTTCGATAATCCGGCTGGTCTGTACTACGCAGATGCCGTCCGTCTGTGTCAGCAATCGAACTGCCTGACTGATATACCCTGCCCGGTCGCCAATATTGCTGCCAAGGCCGACATAAGCTTTAGTCATCTGTGTCATCCGTATGATCGTTTGCCCGACATTTCCCCCCAGGTATCGTTAAATTCCCGCTATACGGTCCATCGCTTCACAAACATTCTGCGGATCGCCAAAAGCACTGAGGCGAAGGTATCCTTCACCGGCTGCGCCGAAACCCGACCCCGGTGTGCCGACAACATTTGCCTTTTCAAGCAGCAGGTCGAAGAACTGCCAGCTTGTCAATTCCCTTGGGGTTTTCAGCCAGATGTACGGAGCATTTACTCCGCCGTAAACTCTGTAGCCCAGTTTTTCAAGAGAACCGCGAATGTTGGCAGCGTTATTCATGTAGATATTTATTGTCTGCCTAACCTGTTGGCTGCCCTGTTTGCTGTATACCGCTGCGGCAGCTGCCTGGGTTACATAAGAAACGCCGTTGAACTTCGTACAGTGACGGCGGTTCCAGATCGGGCGGACATCCACAGCTTTTCCATCTTTCGTATAGGCCTTCAGGGCCTTCGGCACAACGGTAAATGCACATCGCAGGCCGGTAAAGCCTGCTGTTTTTGAAAGGCTGCGAAATTCGATTGCAACTTCCTTTGCACCTTCGATTTCATAAATTGAATGCGGGATACTCTCTTCGCTTATAAATGCCTCATAAGCGGCATCGAAGAATATGACGGCTTTGTGTTCAGCGGCGTAGTCAACCCACTGCTTGAGCGCATTTCTGGTCGCGACCGCTCCGGTAGGATTGTTCGGATAACACAGATAAATTATATCAACATGTCTTTTCGGAAGCGCCGGGACGAAGTTATTTTCAGCCGTGCATGGCATATATACAATTCCCTCGTACTGTCCCTGCTTATCGGCCTGCCCGGTGCGACCTGCCATCACATTGGTATCGACATAGACGGGATAAACAGGATCTGTAACTGCGATGACGTTATCAAGGCCGAATATCTCCTGCATATTGCCGGTATCGCACTTTGAACCATCACTGATGAACACCTCATCCAGTTCCAAATCCACCCCCCTGCTGCGGTAATCATTTTCGATAACAGCAGCTCTTAGAAACTCATAGCCGATGCCTGAATCATCGTAGCCGTGAAAAGTTTCTTTGCGGGCCATCTCGTCAACGGCCTTATGCATTGCCTCAATAACCGCCGGAGCCAGCGGTTCGGTAACATCACCTATGCCGAGTTTTATTATTCGTGCGTCCGGACTTTCGGTCTGGAAGGCTCTGACACGCCGGCCAATCTCAGGAAAAAGGTATCCTGCCCTCAGTTTCAGGTAATTTTCATTAATCCTTGCCATTTATTGCCCTGGCTTTCCTTTCGTTGACCATTAAACAGATAGATAAGGCCGATATTCTATTACCTCTGTCACCAGTCGTCAAGACCAGTATCAAGTCCTGCGTAAGACCCGGCAAGACGGATTACTTTTTTTGTCTTGTCATTTTACACTTTTCGGTTAAACTATGACGAAAATTGTGTCTTAGACTGAAACCCGCAAGAAGCCCTCCTCTGTTTGGAGATTATGCCGGTCATGCTATTTGAGAATAAGCAGAAAAAAATCGAAGCCTTGCTATCACAGTATCATCAAAAGGTTCTCCGGTGCCTGGACCTGTTCCATGATGCCATCGAACAATACTGCCGTGACCAGGACAGGAATACGCTGCGGAGTAATTTTCTCCAGGTCCACCGCGCAGAAAGCACGGCTGACGACATCAGAAGAGAAATCGAAGTAATGATGTACAGCAAGGCCCTGTTTCCGGAGTCTCGCGGAGATATTCTCGGGCTGCTGGAAACCATGGATAAAATACCTAACCAGACCGAATCAGCAGTTCGGGTAATTTTGAACCAGCATATTCATATTCCCGCCGATATGACCGGCAGAATAATCGAGTTAGGGGAACTTTGCCGAAAATGCGTTGTCGCAACGATCGAATCGGCAGAAAAACTGTTTAATGACTTTACAAACGCAGCAGTGGCAATCGGCAAGATCGACGAGCTGGAAAGTGCTGTAGATGCCATCGAAGAGAACCTTATACAGCAGATTTTCGCAAGCAATATGGACGGGTTCCAGAAAATTATGCTGCGAGACATGGTCAAGCACATAGCAGACATTTCCGATTGTGCGGAAAATGTCGGCGACAGAATACGGATAATCGTCGCAAAGAGGATGGCATGAAATGTTTTGCCTGACAGGCGGGTTGTATCTGGGATGGGCTCTTGGCGCCAATAACGCCGCGAATTGCTTCGGTACTGCGGTAGCATCGAGAATAATTACATTCAGAAAAGCGTGTATCCTCTGCGGTATTTCGGTTCTTATAGGCGCGGTGCTGCAGGGACAGGCGGGTATCGATACCCTAAGCGGTTTGACTAAGCAAAACATCACTGCACTTGTCATTATTTCGACGGCCTCGGCTGCAACGGTGACATTAATGACCGTTTTCGCGCTGCCCACAAGCGCGTCCCAAGCGGTCATCGGCGCAATTATTGGCGCAGCCATGGTAACCGGAGATGCTGACTTTAGCGGACTGAAGAAAGTTTTCATATGCTGGATTGGAACACCAATCGGTGCGATGTTGATGGCGATGATAGCCTATAAGCTGCTGGACTTGTTCTTGCACTATGTGCCCATGAGCATGCTTACGAGGGATAAGATACTATGGGCGGGGCTGCTGATTGTAGGAATTTATGCCTCTTATGCGTTGGGCGCAAATAACGTCGCAAACGCAACGGGTATTTTCTCGGGGCAAATTGAAGGACTCAGCGACCGTAATTTGGCATTGTTGGGTGGAATCGCAATAGCAGCGGGAGTGTTGACCTTCAGTAAGCGTGTAATGATGGCAGTTGGTTCCGGGATATTGACTCTTGATGCGTTCTCAGCACTGGTAGCCGTGGGGGCAATGGCTGCGACTACACATGTTTTTGCATTCGTAGGCGTGCCCATCAGTACAAGCCAGGGGATTGTGGGAGCGATTATAGGCATCGCCGTGATGCGCGGAATGCGCTCAATAAAGGTTCGATTTCTTCGAAATATCGCTTTTGGCTGGCTGCTTACACCAACGATTGCCCTGATACTCTCTGCAGCAGCATACGGAATCATAACAGGCGGACTCAAAACCAATCCATAACAAAAAGTCAGAAAGGCAATCGGCCACACCATCATCGCATAAAAAGAGGTTTGATCCGAGTCTAAATAAATCCAAATGAGTTGACAGCTTCAAAACGCAAGGCTCAGAAATGCTTGAACTTCATTCCCTCTCGTTGCCACTGAACCAGAAGCTCGTTCATCCGTTTTGCCATCATTTCCAGTTCTTCAGTGCTGTCCAGCAGATTTTCATAAAGACGCCCGTCGTTCAGAAACTTTCCGGCAGAACCCTGGCCGCTGTTGAGCTTTTCAATAGTGACTCGCAGTTCGCGTGCAACAATACTCATATCCGAATTGGTCGCAACCAGGGATGCGCTTATCTCTTCGATACTTTTATTTGCGATTGTAAGCGTTTCGACGCCTGCAGCAGAAAATCTGCGAATTTCTTCCAGCGCAACAACTGACTTAGCAAGAAGCTTTTTGAAGTTGTCCTGATTTTCCTCGTCTCCGAGTACCTTCTCGGCATCGCTGCTAAGATCGGTCAGGTTTTTCGCCAGCTCTTCAAGCTGTTGCTGAGTTTCTTCCGGCAGAAACTCGGTGCTGGCGCCGGTAGATCCCTCCAGAACCATACCTCGGCAGAGAAATGCCGTCTCCGGACGATTGGAATCCAGCGGTTCGGGGGGATAGACTGATCCGTGTCGAGGCAACAGTTCGATATAGCTGCTTCCCAGGCCGCGTTTGATAAGTTTCACCTGAATATTTGCCGGAATGTCGACGTACTCTTTATCAATAGCGAGAACAGCCTTGACATGATGATAGACTCGACCCGTTTCACGGTCTGCTATTACTTTGGGAGCTATCACCGCAACTACCCTGCCGACCTGGTATCCACAAAACTGGACAGGTGTGTTTTCCTGGATACCGGGCGCCGAGGGAAACTGCACATATACTTGAAAGGAACGAATCCTGCTGACCGCAACAGGTAAATCACCAAAAAGGAAAATCATCCACCCAAGCGCAACAATCCCTACCAGGGTAAAAATACCGACAACGAGATTGTGCTTTTTCTGGATACTGTCATAATCGCTCACAACGGTTCTCCTTTCACATCCCTATTGCCCTGCAGAAACAGTTCTCTGATCGCACGCAACGGGTAACCGCTTTGGTTGAGTCTTTTTATCAGGCGTATTCGTTCAACAGCCTTAACATCGAAGAGACGCCGATTCGTAACAGTAACCTCGCTTGCCTCGATCAGTCCGAGCATAATATAGTATTGCAAAGACTGGCGAGAAATGCCAGCTTCTTTTGCCGCTTTACCGATTGAAACAAGTTTCTTTCCGGTCGTCATAATCCGATTCCCAATTCACCCGGACAAAGGTCTGGTGCCAATAAATCCCTTAACGAGGTTCAAAAATGCAGCACTTATCTGGACATATTCTAATTGTATTTGGGAAGATTTAATCTTGCTGCACAGTTCAGGCGTCGGCATGACAAAATAATCAAAGCCCGGAAGAATTGCGTGTTTATTAAGCCTGAACGCTTCTTTTATCAGACGTTTACAGCGATTTCTTTTCACAGCGTTTCCACATTTTTTACCTACAGAAATCACAATCCTTGGGTGCTCCAAATCGTTTTTTGCAACATGGAGTACCAGTAACTCATTGCTATAACGCTCTTTACATTTCAGAATTGCCTTGATTCGACTGTTACTGACAACTCTCTGTTTCTTTTTCAGAGAAAACTGTGTCAAGTTTGTATCCTTAATAAGCAATTAAAGACCACACCAGCCGGCTTGGCTGTCATTGCTGCGCCGGAGGGGTTACTCCGGAATCCCTGCTCCGCGTATACGGGGTTGTGTAAGCGCGATTTTCAAAACATCTTCAACCTTGCTGACATATTCAAACTTCAGCCCCCGTTTGGCCTCTTTTGGCACTTCTGTCATATCCTTCCTGTTTCTTGTAGGAATGATGACCGTTTTAATGCCGGCTCGCTTGGCTGCAAGGATTTTTTCCTTGAGACCGCCTATGGGCAGGACGAGCCCTTGTAGTGTAATTTCACCTGTCATTGCAATGTCTGGTCTGACCGGCCGTTTGGTCAGCAGCGAAACCAGTGATGTGAACATAGTAATCCCGGCACTGGGGCCATCTTTTGGAATAGCGCCGGCAGGAACGTGTACATGAAAATCGGTTTTAGCGAATATTTCAGGCTTAATCCCAAGTCTCTTTGCGTTTGCTCTAACAAGTGAAAAAGCAGCTTCAGTGCTTTCCTTCATAACCTCGCCAAGCTGGCCTGTCAGGTGAAGTTCGCCTTTTCCCGGCATTTTTGCCGACTCAACAAAAAGCACCTCGCCTCCGATGGGGGTAAAAGCAAGTCCTGTTACTACTCCGGCAACGGCAGTTCTCATCGCAATTTCGGACTCAAACTGTGTGGGGCCAAGCAGTTTCTGCAGCGAGGCCTTGGAGACAGTTACCCGCCTTCTGGTCCTCTTTGCAATTTCAGTGGCGACAGATCGGCATATAGAGGCAATCTGTCGTTCAAGGTTTCTGACGCCGGCTTCTCGTGTGTAATTATTTATGATTGCCAGCAGTGCTTCATCTTTTATCACGAGTTGATTTTTCCTCAAACCATTCTCACTGAGCTGCCTGTTGACAAGATACTTCTTTGCTATCTGAAGCTTCTCTCGATCTGTATAGCCCGGCAGCTCGATCAGCTCCATCCTGTCAAGCAGCGCCGGTGGAATCGGTTCGGTGTAGTTGGCAGTTCCGATGAACATGACCCTTGAAAGATCGAACGGCTGGTCAAGATAATGGTCTGTAAAGGAATTGTTCTGTTCGGGATCCAGCACTTCAAGAAGGGCGCTTGCCGGATCACCCCGGAAATCAGCTCCTATTTTGTCCAGTTCGTCCAGCATAAAAACCGGGTTATTAGTACTTGCTTTTCGCAACTCCTGTAGTATTCTTCCCGGCAGCGCGCCAATATAGGTTCGCCTGTGTCCTCTGATGTCCGCTTCGTCACGTATTCCACCAAGTGAGATACGTATGAACTTACGCCCCATCGCACGTGCAATCGACCTTCCCAGCGAGGTTTTGCCTACACCCGGAGGCCCAACAAAACAAAGGATAGGGCTTTTGCCTTTGGGTTTCAGCTTACGTACAGCAAGAAACTCGAGTATTCTCTTTTTGATCTTTGTCAGACCGTAATGATCCTTATTGAGTATCCTCTGAGCCCTTTGAATGTCCAGCAGGTCATCCGTTCCAATCGACCAGGGCAGCTCACAAACCCAGTCAAGATATGTACGAACAACACTGTACTCGGGCGATACCGGGGGAATCTTGTTCATGCGGTCAAGCTCTCGCAGCGTCTCGGCCTCGACGCTCTGCGGCATTTTGGCCTGGGTTATTTTCTTCTTGAGTTCAGCAATTTCCTCGCTGCGCGTGTCACCTTTGCCCAGTTCTGCCTGGATAGCCTTCAACTGTTCCTGCAGAAAATATTCTCGCTGACTTTTTTCGACGGAATCTTTAACCTGTCCCTGTATCTTATGGCTGAGTTCGAGCAGGTCCAACTGCTTTGCCAGTGAGACGGAGATGATTTCCAGCCTTGCCTGGGCATTGATTTCTTCGAGCAGTTTTTGCTTTTCCTCGAGAGAAATGTTCAGATTTGCGGCAAGAAAGTCGGCAAGGGCAGAAGGTGATTCGATGTTTTCGAGCAATACGGAGGCCTCTTCCGGCACGTTCGGACTCAACACAATAACACGGTCTGCGTTTCGGCGAACATTAACCATCAGGGCCTGCATTTTTTTGGTTTTCCTGATTTTGACAGGCAGATGCTTAACCTTTGCCTTGAGATACGGTTCGGTCGCGACAAATTCTGTTATCCTGAACCTGGCGATGCCGTGAACTATAATGTTAACCGATCCCTGTGGCATCTTGATAATCTTCAGAACCGATGCAGCGGTACCTATCCTGTAAATCTGCTCCGGCGTAGGCTTTTCAGTCTGCGGATCGCGTTGAGTTACAAGCCCGATTATGGACTCATTAACAACAATATCATCAAGAAGCCGCTTGCTGCGGTCACGACCAATCGCCAGCGGCATCACCGTACCTGGGTAGGCGACAGCATTGCGTATCGGTAATATTCCAATAACCTCAGGCAGTCTGAAGTCGCCCTGGTTTGCATTAGTGTCGCCATGCACAATATGCGGGCTAATATCTATTATTTCATCGACTATCATGTATCAAACGTCTAATTTATTGAATTATGATCCACATTTATAAACAGATGATAAGAAATTTCGCCTAAAATGAAAACAATAATTTTCACTGCCACCCATACACCCTCACGGTTATTATTTGCGTATTCTCCTGCGGGCAATCCGGTTGGGGTCATTTACGTTGTGGTTAATCAGATATAAATACTGCAAAATCAGGAAAACCATTGACTGCCCTGCCGGTGTTATATATAATCACGCGGCTTTTTCCCAAAATCCCAGCAAAGAAAACACATTATGTCTACAATGGAAGGCAAGACAGTGGCAAATTACGATCAGGTATTAAAAAACAGAATATCCGGCGACAACCTCAAGAAGCTGATGGCTCTGGAAAACAGGAAGGTCCATGAGTTTTTAGCAGATACCATCGAACTGACAAATCCGTCCTCGGTATTCGTTTGCACGAATTCCGACGAAGATACAGCGTATATCCGCAAAATGGCAATTACCAACGGCGAAGAAAAGCCGCTCGCAATGCCGGGGCACACATGCCATTTCGATTCGTATGAGGATCAGGGCCGGGACAAGGCAAACACGAAATACCTTTTACCTCCGGATACCGATCTGGGAGAACAGCTCAATTCCATGGACAAGACAACAGGTACAAAAGAAATTCGCTCACTTCTGAAAGATTCCATGAAAGGCAGGGAAATGCTGGTATGCTTTTTCTGTCTGGGCCCCACCAATTCTGAGTTTGCAATTCCATCTATGCAGATTACCGATTCATCTTATGTAGCACACAGCGAGTCTATGCTCTACCGGCCGGGCTATGAACAGTTCCGCAGCATTGGAAACAACGAAGAATTCTTCCGATTCCTCCATTCGCAAGGCGAACTGGAGAACGGCGTCAGCAAAAACACTGACCAGAAACGGATCTACATCGACCTTGAAGATAACATTGTCTACAGTGTTAATACGCAATATGCCGGCAACACCGTTGGGCTGAAGAAACTGGCCCTGCGACTGGCAATCCAGAAGGGCTCGCGTGAGGGATGGCTGGCCGAGCATATGTTCCTCATGGGTGCCCACGGCCCAGGAGGACGTGTCACATATTTTGCAGGTGCCTTTCCATCGGCATGTGGAAAAACTTCCACTTCTATGATCCCAGGCCAGACAATCATAGGAGATGACATAGCCTATTTCCGCAAAAAAGACGGTCAATTCCGCGCAGCCAATGTGGAAAAGGGCATCTTCGGTATCATTGCCGATGTTAACTCTCAGGATGACCCGATCATTTACGAGGCCCTTACTTCACCGGGGGAGGTGATTTTCACCAATGTCCTTATCACCGATGACCTGAAACCTCACTGGCTCGGAATGGGCTGTGAACTGCCCAAAGAGGGAACAAATCATTCCGGAAGATGGCAGGAGGGAAAAAAGGATGAAAAAGGAAATGTAATAACCGCATCGCACAAGAATGCACGCTACACGGTTGCCTTGAGCAGCCTATCCAACCGTGATCCGCTTGCAGATGATCCCGACGGTGTTGTAGCAGGAGGAATTATCTATGGCGGGCGGGATAGCAATACATGGGTCCCCGTAGAACAGGCATTTGGCTGGGATCACGGCATCATCACAAAAGGCGCGATGCTCGAGTCAGAAACCACCTCAGCCACTCTCGGCTCAGAGGGTATCCGCAGCTTCAACCTGATGTCAAATATAGATTTCCTTTCTATCCCGTTAGGACGGTATATCCAGAACAACCTCGACTTTGCCAAAGGAATCTCAAAGCCGCCTCTGATCTTTTCGGTAAACTATTTCCTCAAAGACAGGAATGGCAAATACATTAACAGCATGGCGGACAAAAAAGTATGGATTCTCTGGGCGGAACTGAGAGTCCATGGTGATGTCGAGGCAATCGAAACACCAACCGGTTACATCCCGAAATACAAAGACCTTGCACAACTTTTCAAAGAACAGCTCAACCATAATTACACGCAGGCGGACTATATTACCCAGTTCACCATCCGCACAGGTGAGTTGCTTGCAAAAATCGACCGGATTGAAAAGACATATGGAAAAATCAAAGACACACCTCAAATTGTATTTGAGAGCTTACAGCAGCATCGCCGCAGAATCCGCAAAGGACAAGACAAGCACGGTGATTACATCAATCCGTTCGATCTGGAGATGAACCCCTGAAAAACCAACCAAACCGTGTGAAGGTTATTGGCTGACCGCCTTAAAAAGAAGCTGATCGAATTTTGATCTCCAGTTTTTCAGGGAACCCTGATAAAACAGGGCTGGTGCTATTCCGGCAAAGAAAGATAAAAAATAAAGGCTTTTCTAACAGATTTGCTGTTTGTAATTGTCTAGAACTGCCAATTGGCCGGATAATAAACATGTCTGGGTATAATCTCATACTTGCGAATGAGGGCTTCTATGAGTGCGCTGGTCCTTTTTATCTGGCTGTCGGTAGACAGAACCTTTTTGCCGTCCCCTGTCAGACATATGCGTATTGTCTGGCTGCTGCCATACCATATTCCTCCAGGCAGACAACTCCATTGATTTATCCACTTTTGTGTCGCATTTATTTGCCCGTCTCCGCCGCCCCGGCCATTACAGATCAAGAAGTGAAAGTTAACCTCATCTTCATTCGGCAGACCCATTAACGATGCTAACTGTTCAATATTGCCGCCTGCGGTTCTGCTGTAAAAGACCTCTATTCTGTTCCAGCGATGTCTTTCCAGGCCGGCACGCGTCGTAATAGCCTGCTCTACAGAATTAAGATGCGAATAGCTTGACAAACTGAACGCACCGCCCGGAAGCGGCCTGCCGTCCAGCATCAGCAAGACTATCGCACCGATAGCCATCGATACGACCAGAGAAAACAAAACCTTTGCCACCCTTGGCTGATTTGCCATAGACTTCATCCTTGAAATATGCTCATAACACCGATCCCTAGTGTAAACTACAATACTAGGAAACTCATCGGCATTTTACAAGGTACAACTGTAATAATTGCCTTAACTATTGATATTGATTCGTCATCAACCGTACAGATTGCTGTGCCTATCTTGAAGGCAGGGTGTAACTTCATTTCACAGATTAGTCATTAGAGACTTTTTCAGTCTACTATATTACAGACATTACCCTAAGCAACCGGTTTGTGATTACAATTTGATTAAATCTTTGACGATACCTCATCTTTGATTACAATAGCTTCCAGAAAGGCAGGTACAATATGCAACGTAAGGTTACCAGAGCAGTATTTCCCGGGTCTTTTGATCCGATTACCAACGGTCACCTCGACGTCGTATCCCGTGGCGTTAAGCTCTTTGACGAACTGATCATCGCGGTCGGAAGGAGCCCGCTTAAAAGACAATTGTTCACACCCGAAGACCGCGTAGCAATGATCAAAGAACTGGTTGCCGATATGCCCCGGGTACTAGTGGAAAGCTACGACTGCCTGACAGTGGAATATGCCAAAAGTAAAAATGCAGATGTCATGCTGAGAGGTCTGAGAAACCTCACTGACGTTCAATATGAATTTCAGTTGGCTATGACAAACCGGGCGGTAGCAGGAATAGAGACCGTTTTCATCATGACAAGCGAACGATACGGCTTTACCTCCTCGACCATGATTCGAGAAGTTGCCGCACTGGGCGGAGACGTCTCGGGGCTCGTACCCAAACTCATCTACGATCGACTGAAAAACAGGTCCGCAGCTTCGAAACTGCAGGATGACCGTGCATTGATCGAGTAAAGCAATAATCCGGAACCTGCATGTATACGATAGCAGTTGAAAAAACATTTACCGCTTCACACCAGATAGCTTTTCCTGATGGCTCCAGGGAAGCAGTACACAGTCATGACTGGCATGTGACCGTCGGCGTATCCTCCGAGCAGCTTAACCAGACAGGATTAGCTATGGATTTCCGGCAGCTCAATGATATAATTGAGGGTGTGACCGTCCGGATGGCCGGGTGTAAACTCGAACAGGTCGAAGCATTTGCAAATCAAAATGCGTCTGCCGAGAATGTAGCCCGGCACATCTATAATAAAGTTGAGCTGATGCTGCCATCACACGTAGAAATGCTGTACGTAAAAGTTACAGAATCGCCCGGCTGCTCGGTCAAATATACAAAGTAGGTGTAATCTTGCTTTAGTAGAAGCCCTTATAAACCGATATATATTATGTAGAGTCTTTTGTACGGCGGCAGAAGCCAATGCGATGTGAAAACTGTAAAAAAAATACCGCTACTATTCATCTGACCGAACTGGTCGACGGCGTGCGAAATGAGACACACCTGTGCGAATTGTGCGCACACAAGCAGGGCCTGGCAGTAAAAAACCAGATACCTCTTAGCGAGTTACTCAGCACGCTGCTGGCCAGTCAGGACGAAGGAAACTCGCTTACAACGGATTCAGATGAACGCACCTGTCCGCATTGCGGGATTACCTTTGAGGATTTTCGAAAGAAGGCGGTTCTGGGCTGCCCAAACGATTATGAGGTGTTCAGGGATCTGCTCGAGACGATATTAGAGGCTACCCACGGCGGGAAAACCGTGCACTGCGGCAAGATTCCGGCCAATATGCCTGCCGGCGTTCCTGAACCGACAGAGTTGGAAGTACTGCAAAAAGAACTCGATGCCGCAATACGCAACGAGGATTATGAAACAGCTGCACAGCTTCGCGACAAGATTATTGAATTACAGGGGGCATAAACCAGCGAAACTTGGCGGCCAGACACAATTTCTTTTCTTTTCGGATTCTACTGTGGATCAAAAAACTGAATGATGAAACTGAGTGATCTGAGTTCCCATATAAGTGACTGGTTCAGCGGCACAGGACCTGCCGGCGACATCGTAATCTCTTCCCGTATCCGCCTGGCGAGGAACCTGCGCAACTTCGATTTCCTGTCCAGATGCGCAACCCATAAAAAGAAAAAAATCCTTGAGCAGCTTAGAGAGGCATTACAAACTGTAACACTGGGAGAGCAGACATTTTTCGTACGTATCGATGAGATACCTCAATTGCACAGCGACCTGCTGGTGGAGCGGCAGCTGATAAGTCGACAACACGCCCTTGGAATCGGCCCGAGGGGTGCTGTTATTGCTGAAAGTGAGTTTTTTACTGCCATGATAAATGAAGAGGACCATTTGCGGATACAGGTGCTCAAAGCAGGCCAGCAGCTCAGCGAGTGCTGGAAACTAATAGACCGCATCGATGATGAACTCCAGCAGAAAATTCAATATGCTTTTGACAGGCAATACGGTTATCTGACCGCCTGCCCGACAAATGTGGGAACGGGTATCCGGGTCTCGGTCATGCTGCACCTGCCCGCCCTGAAAATGACAAAACACATCGAAAAGTTCTTCAACATGACCAGGGACATGAATCTGGCGCTTAGAGGACTTTTCGGAGAGGGTACAGAAACGGTCGGTGATTTTTATCAACTCTCCAATCAGGCAACATTGGGGGTATCGGAAACTGAAATTATCGCATTGTTTACCGATACGATAATCCCGAAGATAAGCGAATACGAGAATCTGGCAAGGCAGGCGCTGCTGACGAGAGGCGCAAACCTGCTGGCGGATAAAATGCATCGTGCCTTGGCGATTCTCAGTAATGCACGGATGATATCCTCGCATGAGGCGCTGTCTCTTCTCAGCCAGGTACGAATGGGTGTGCATATGAAACAAGTCAAAACAGTTTCGATCTCCACAATCAACGAATTATTCATGTTGACACAGCCGGCCCACCTTCAAATCAATTCCGGCAGGAAACTTGATCCCGCCCAGAGGGATTTCTGCCGGGCAGAGATTATTCGCACAAGGCTGAGTCAAAACTAACGTTTCCCAGCCGGCTGTCAGATAGCAGGAAGGCAGCCTGCCTAACTTACAGATTCAAATACATTCAGGTCGTGAAAAATTTTTGCAAGGCAGAGGTTTTACATATATAATTTCCTGCGGTGGGCCGAGTGGCGGAATGGCAGACGCTGGGGACTTAAAATCCCCTGCTCGAAAGGGCGTGTGGGTTCGACTCCCACCTCGGCTAGTCAATTCTTCCGCTGCAATCCAGCCCTGCCGATCACTTGGACAGGCTTGACAAGCTGATGTATGGTTCTTATCATACATGTTTTAGCTGTATCCTTTTGCCAATAAAACCTTTGTGAGATTTACCGCTATGAACGGATTTGAACAGGAGAGTGCTTGATGTTTGATAAGGTTGATTCCAGGTGCAACCATGTAGAACTGGAGCATCAAATTCTGAAGTTCTGGGCCGATACAGAGGCCTTTGAGAAGCTGCGCAGGAAAAACGCAGGCAAAAAGCAATGGTCCTTCCTCGACGGGCCTATCACCGCTAACAACCCCATGGGCGTACATCACGCATGGGGCAGAACCCTGAAAGACGTTTATCAACGCTATCACGCGATGACCGGCCATGAGCTGCGATACCAGAACGGCTTTGACTGCCAGGGGCTCTGGGTTGAGGTGGAAGTTGAGAAGGAAATGGGTTACCAGACCAAGGCTGATATCGAGCGGGCAGGGCTGGAAGATTTCATCAATCGATGCAAGGCACGCGTCGAAAAGTATTCGGCTGTTCAGTCCGAGCAGTCCATGCGCCTTGGCTACTGGATGGACTGGAAAAACAGCTACTACACCATGAGCGACGAGAATAATTATACTATATGGTCATTTTTGAAAAAATGTCATCAGCGGGGGCTTATCTACAAAGGCCTCGACGCAATGCCCTGGTGTCCGCGATGCGAAACAGGCATTTCCGAACAGGAAAGACGTGAAGGATACAAAAACATTGAAGATACCGCCGTTTATATTCAGCTTCCCATTCTGGGGCGTGAAAATGAATACCTGCTCGTATGGACCACGACACCCTGGACGCTTGCTGCCAATGTAGCATGTGCTGTAAACCCCAAACTGACATACGCCAGGGTCCGCCAGAACGGCTGTATATACTATCTCGCTCGGCCGCTGGTTTCTGCAATGAAGGAAAAAGGCGATTATACTGTTGAGGCCGGTATCGCAGGCAGTGATATGATCGGCTGGGAATATCAGGGGCCGTTTGACGAACTGCAATTCGTCAAAAACACATTTGCACAGGCAGGATACACTCACCGTGTAATTGAATGGGAGGAAGTTGCCGAAAATGAAGGGGTAGGCATTGTACACATAGCGCCAGGCTGCGGTAAAGAAGACTTCGATCTGTCAAAGGTGTTTAACCTGCCGATTCTCATGCCTATTGACGAATCTGGAAATTACCTTCAGGGCTACGGTTTCCTGACAGGCAGCAACGCCGCTGAGGTCTCTGAACAGGTCATGCAGAACCTTCGGCAGAAAGGCTTCTACTACAAAAAGGAAAAATATAGCCATGACTATCCCCACTGCTGGCGATGCTCGACACCGCTGTTGTTCCGCGCCGTTGACGAATGGTACATAAACATGTCATGGCGCAACGAGATCATGGAGGTCGTAAAGCAGGTCCGGTGGATACCTGGCTGGGGAATGGATCAGGAGCTTAACTGGCTTGAGAACATGGGCGACTGGATGATAAGCAAGAAACGTTTCTGGGGGCTGGCACTTCCGATCTTTGAATGCAAATGTGGACACTTCGATGTCATAGGCAGCAGGGAAGAACTCAAAAGGCGGGCTGTACAGGGTTGGGAAAAATTCGACGGCCACTCTCCCCATCGACCATGGGTGGATGTGATCAGAATAAAATGTGAAAAATGCGGCGAGCTTATGAAACGTATCTGCGATGTCGGAAACCCCTGGCTTGACGCGGGCATCGTCCCATATTCAACTGTCGGCTACAATACAGATCGTAACTATTGGCAAAAATGGATCCCTGCCGATTTGGTGCTCGAGTGTTTTCCAGGCCAATTCCGCAACTGGTTTTACGCCCTGCTGGCAATGAGCACAATGATGGAAAACATGCCCCCCTTCAAAACGCTGCTGGGCCATGCTCTGGTGCGCGACGAATACGGCAAGGAGATGCACAAATCCGCGGGCAACGCAATCTGGTTCGATGAGGCCGTCGAAAGAATGGGTGCCGACCTGATGCGATGGATATACTGCGGACAGAACCCCACGAACAACCTCAATTTTGGTTACAGTATCGGAGAACAGATCGATCGCAAAGTCTTCAGCACATGGTGGAACATATACAGCTTTTTCGTTAATTACGCCAGGCTCGACGGCTTCGATCCCCATCGTCCCCCTGTGCCTTACGAGAATCTCCAGGACATTGACAGATGGCTGCTCAGCAAGCTCGAGGAACTCAAACGTATCGGCAACAAGGCCCTTGTTGAATTCAACGTCGCGCTGCTGGTGCAAAATGCCCAGAATTTCATCGAAAGACTCAGCAACTGGTATGTCCGCCGCAACCGCAGACGATATTGGAGACCACGCAGTGAATCCGATCAGGATAAACTCGCCGCCTATCAAACGCTCTACAAGGCCCTGGCCGAACTTTGCAGAATTCTTGCACCGGTGGTCCCGTTCATAACTGAAAAAATGTATCAGAACCTTGTAAAGTCCTGGGATAATGATGCCCCTGAAAGTGTGCATCATTGCGATTACCCGCAGTTCGACGTGTCCTTCTACAACGAAAAAATCTCCGCTGATATGGACATGGTTGCAGATGTCGTTTCACGCGTCCTGAGCATCCGTGAAACAAAACAGATCCGTGTAAGGCAGCCTTTGAAGCGTCTGATTGTTCTGGCCGATGAAAACCGGGCCCAGGTGCTCAGGAATTTTGAGCCGCATATTCTCGAAGAGCTTAATATAAAGAAGCTTGAACTGGCAGAGACCCTTGACAATTATATAGATTATGAAATCAAGCCGAACGGCAAAACCATCGGGCCGAAATTCGGCAAAGATATGAAAACCATTGCCCTGCTGCTTTCACAACGCTGCGCAAAGGATACGGCATCTGCCGTTTCCGGTGGTAAAAGCATAACCCTGCACCAGCAGGGAAAAGAGTGGAAACTGGATCCTGAGGACATACTTGTGAACAAAAATGTCGCCGAGAATATCGTTATCAGCGACAATGTCACCCCGATCCTCGCTGTCGATACCAGGATAACCGATGAACTGATGAGAGAAGGATTTGCCCGCGATATTGTACGGCATATCCAGCAGAGACGCAAGGAAATTGACCTGCAGATACAGGACCGTATCAACGTTTTCTATCACAGCGACGATGAGATTATAAACGCGGCAATCGAAGAGCATCGTGAATACATCTGTATAGAAACGCTTTGTGATAAAATTCAGAAATCCGGAATTTCCGACAACGCCAAGGAAGCGAAACTAGCAGGAGCAACCCTTAAATTTGTAGTTACCAAAGCTGGTACCTGACAGGCCGGAACTCTTATGCCGAAGTTTCCTGACAAGCTGATTCCGCGAACACCTTGCGGAGCATTCTGGGCAGGTTTTCTACTCTGTCTGTCGGTCTGTTTTTTTATAATTTTCGTCATCTCTCCACTGACCGGACTGAGTAAGGAATTCAGCCAGGCTCACGATGGTTATATAGAACTCACACGTTCACTGCACAACGGATACGGTTACGTTTTTGAAAAAGATGGCCCCGCCGTTTTCCATCGCCCCCCTGCCTATCCCCTGTTTCTTTACCCTTTGACCTGTTTACCCGAATCACTGCAGCGAACCGGGCTTATCGTTATGCAAAGCCTTCTCGTTGGCTGTATCCTATACATGATCTTCAAGGCAGCAGAACAACTGTATGGCCTTGCCGTTGCGCAAATCACCGCATTTCTCTTTTTGCTGAATCCCTGGGTCTACTGGAACGCCAAAAACCCCATGACCCCTGTTCTGCAGGCATTTCTATTTACCCTTTTTGCTCTTTTGCTCAGCCGTGAAACACTTGTCGTTTTAGACAAAAAACAAACCGCTTTTGCTGCAACAAAGCTTTGGCTTGATCGATTGGTTCTCGCAATTGCTGGTGCTGCCCTGGTACTTACACACGGTGCAATGATAGCCTCTGTAATGAGCCTGCTGTTTTTAGCTTTTCTGATTTCACTGCTTCACCGCAATAAACATCTGCTGGCTACCTCTGTAGCAGCAGGCGCTCTGACTATATGCCTGGTCGCGCCATGGACCTATCGCAACTGGGTTACTTTCAATCGCTTCATCCCAATCGCCGGCGGCAGCGGCCTGGGCTACTTCATCGGCGCGGTCCACTGGTCAGGCACAATTGATCAGCCTCAGCAACCCGGTGAAACCTACATTGATGCCGCCTTACGGGCAGCAGGCCTCGATGGCAAAGAAAACACGCTCACTCATTGGAAGGGCCTCAAAAACATCAGCCACGAAGACCTGATAAACCGGAAGATGCGCCGCCACATTCGAGAACACCCTTTGCTATTTGCCAGGAAGCTTCTTCTTAACGGAATTGAGTACTACTTTCCGGTAATCACTTATCGATTCAAAGCAATAAAGAAATTTTCTGCTGAGGATGTTGCCCTGACCCTGTTTCACCTTACTCTCTGGACGCTGGCAGCAATTGCCGTCATAAAACAAAGAGCGGGGAATCAGCCTCTGCTGCCGATCGGATTGTTTCTTACAGCCATATTATTATATGCCGTCTGGTACTTCCCCTTTGTCACATTCATAGGCCACGGCCTCTATACCTTCGGGACAATTCCGCTTTTATCAATACTCGCTGCCAAGGGCGTCGCACAGATCAAAAGCCCCGCAGGAACATGACCAGCAATACGGAATGATTACTTGAGGATTACTTTGCCGCTGCCCGCGGTCATTTTGCCTATCTGGTAAACTTTCTCACCATATTTTGTCAGTTTCCTCTGCACCGAATCGGCAAAGTCTGCGGCAACAATCAAAACAAAGCCGATGCCCATATTGAACACACGGAACATTTCAGTTTCTTCCACAGGACCTGCTTTCTGGAGAAATCTGAAGATATTCGGCACAGGCCAGCTCGATTTGTAGATTACCGCATCACAGTTCTTTGAAAACACTCTCGGCAGGTTTCCCACAATGCCGCCGCCTGTAATATGAGCCATGGCATGGACAACCTGTTTAACTTTGTACTGCGAAAGAAGCCTTATAATCGGCTTTACATATATTCGAGTAGGCTCAAGGAGAACCGGCCCAAGCGCAAAACCATCCAGTTCCTCTATATGGTCGGTCATCTTCAGATTGTGCTGCTTGAAACAGATATGCCGCACAAGCGAATAACCATTGCTATGAAGCCCGTTGGAGACCAGCCCCAGAATTACATCACCTCGCCTGACATTCTGGCCGGTAATTATTCTTTTCTTCTCGACAACGCCGACCGCAAAGCCTGCCATGTCGAACTCGCCTTTGCGATATATATCAGGCATCTCGGCAGTTTCCCCTCCGATCAACGCACAATCGGCCTGGCGACACCCCAATGCTATACCCTCAACCATTTCAGCGATAATCTTCGGCTCAAGTTTCTCTACCGCCAGGTAATCCAGGAAAAAAAGCGGCTCTGCCCCCTGCACAAGCATATCATTGACGTTCATGGCAACAAGGTCTATGCCGATGGTGTTGAATCTCCGGACAAGTTGTGCAAGCTTTATCTTCGTGCCCACCCCGTCGGTGCAGGCCACCAGAACGGGATTCCTGTAGTTCTTCTTGAAAAGCTTTTCATCATAATCCAGCCTGAACAGGCCGGCAAAGCTGTTCTTGTTATTCAGGACCCGCGGCCCGAACGTGCTTGCAACACACGCAGAGATGCTTTCAACCATTTCATCATTCGCGTCGATGCTCACACCGGATTGTTCATAGCTGACGTAGTTCTGCATATTTTCAACATCAATCTTCAAACATTCTCAACTGGAACCGTTCCATGGTAAACTTGTTGACCGCAATATCAATCGGTATCCGATACTCACCACCCCAGCATGCCGTACAATAATGCTCCCCAGGCAGCGACACACAGCCCAGCATCCCATCCAGAGAAATATATCCCAGGGAATCGACTTCGAGAAAATCCCGTATCTGCTCCATGCTGCGATTATTGGCCACAAGCTCTTCCTTTGTCGGGAAATCCACACCGTAAAAGCATGGAAACCGTATCGGCGGGCAGCTTGAACGCATGTGTATTTCCTTGGCGCCTGCCTGTCGAAGTGACCTCACCTTGCCCAGTGTTGTCGTTCCTCGAACAATGGAGTCGTCTACAACGACCACCTTTTTGCCGGCAACAGCTTCTTTCACAATAGCTAGTTTCAGTTTCACTTCAAGGTCCCGCAATTCCTGTCCCGGTGAAATAAATGTCCTGCCGATGTAATGGCTCCGTACAAAACCCATCTCAAAGGGTATACCGCTCTGCTCAGCATAACCTATGGCTGCGGAGGTCCCCGAATCAGGAATAGGTGTTACAATGTCAGCATCGGCAGGATGTTCGACCGCTAATTGTCTTCCAAGTTTTTTCCTGACTTCGTGCGAGCACTCACCAAAAATAATACTGTTCTGCTTTGCAAAATATACATGCTCAAAAAGACAGTGTGCAGGCGTAACTGTGCCGGGAGCAACAAAATAGCGGCTGTGCATTCCGTTTTTATCGAGGCAGACTATCTCTCCCGGATTAACATCTCGCACAAATCTTGCTCCTATTGTATCAAACGCACATGTTTCACTGGCAATGACATAATAGCCTTCCACGGTTCGGCCTATACTCAATGGCCTTATCCCGTAAGGATCTCT
This sequence comes from Planctomycetota bacterium, assembly GCA_043816955.1. GTDB lineage: Bacteria > Planctomycetota > Phycisphaerae > Sedimentisphaerales > CAYZTY01 > JBDRHL01. Next base: position 50,696 of record JBDRHL010000065.1, read on the forward strand.
GGCTGCCTCAATCCGGTCGGCAAACAAAAACAGCAATGAATACGCACCCTGTAGATGGTTCAGAACATGTGCCAGGCAGTCATCCCGAAAGGCGTGCGACGGCTTAGCCAGCAAATGAATTATAATCTCGGTGTCACTTGTCGACTTGAATATATGACCATACGCTTCATATTCGTCTCGAAGCAGCGAGGCGTTAATTAAATTCCCGTTGTGCGCCACGGCAATCTGTCCGCGGGAATATTCACAAAGCAGCGGCTGGGCATTGACCTGACTGGTCGATCCTGTGGTTGAATATCGAACGTGCCCTATAGCTATTTGATTCGCCAGCCCATCCAGCAGACCCGACCCTTTGCGGAAAACCCTGCTGACCGTCCCCATCCCGGTATAGCATTGTATAACCTGCCCATTGCTGGAAGCTATGCCGGCAGACTCCTGGCCCCGATGCTGCAGACTGTGAAGCCCGAAAAAAGTCTTCTGGACCGCTTCCGGATCACCATATATACCGAAAAGACCACATTCTTCTTTTTTTTCTAAGATCATATTAGCCCGATATTATCAAAACCACTCTCCGGGACCGAGACAACAGTGTATCCATTTCACCCGATCAAGTCAAGTTGTGAACTTACCTGAACAATATCTCGCGAACAGCAGATTCGGCGAGCGGTTAATTTACCTATGGGATTACCCATTTTACAGAAGGGAAAAAATGCGCACCCAATCCAAAAAAACCATTGCATCACCGGCTTGGGCGGCTATACTGTTATGAAACGCTTGTTGAGGAAAAAATGACGGGAAGGATTCCAAAAATAGTCGTTATCGGCGGAACATACGTCGATATGGCTGTTCGTTGCGAACAAATGCCTCAGCCGGGCGAAACAGTGATCGGCTCTGGTTTCTCATGTACCCCAATGGGACCCGGTGTCAATCAGGCTGTTCAGGCCGCTCTTTGCGGCTGTGATGTACATCTGATCAGCAAAGCAGGCAATGATCTTTTCGCTCAAATGATAAAGCAGACCCTGTCGCAATTCAAAATAAACACCGATCTTGTGGGATCTGCTGAAGCCAAAAGCACCGGAATTATCGTCACAATCGTAAATTCCAAGGGTGAAAACCGCAGTTGCATCTCGCCGGGGGCCAATCGAGCCTTAACTGCCGAAGATATCACCTCAGAAAAAGCTGAGAACATCATCGCATCTGCCGATTTGTGCCTTATACACGGCGAACTACCTAGACAGGCCGTCAGCGCCGCTATTAACATGGCAAATCTTCATAAAACTACTGTAATTCTTGACCCCGCAGGAGCACTTGAACAGCCCTCGCCTCAGGAGGCGGATCTGCCGGTCGCTTATTTCTCTGCAAATATTCTTATCCCTGATATTAACAAGGCTTCTGAAATCGCCGACGAACCTGTCGCAAGTATACACACTGCAAAACTGCTCGGCTCAGATTTCATCGCTCGAGGCGTTGACTGTGCTGTCATCCGCATACCGCGACGCGGCTGCATAATCGTCGACAGAAACGGAACCGAACAAATACCCGCTTTCGAGACGGACCTTGTTGATGAAACCGCCGCCCGGGATGCATTCGCAGGCGCCCTGGCAGCATCCTGCGCAGTCGGCGATAATATACGTGAAGCGGCCAGGTTTGCTTGCGCCGCACAGGCCCTGGCCTGTTCGAAATTCGGCACAATCGATGCACTACCGAAAAAAGAAGAAATCATTCAACTTTTGCAGGGATCCGCCGGCTGAAAACCGCTTGTGCAAATGACCTTTGAAAGACAGAACCAACGAATAACCGCCAGAGACATCCTCCAGGCAATTGCCAACGGCCATGACATCGCGCTGCGAAACTGCACTGTATCAGGCCAACTGATACTCACTAGGCTCCTTGATGGGCACGAAGACTTCGAAAAAAGCAAAATCCACATCCGGCAATGCCGTAATATGAAAATAATTACTCTGCACCAGGCTGTAAGCTTCGAATCATGCACCTTCGAGGAGAACGTTTCATTCGGTCCCCCCTGGGCCGAACCGGACATAATCAGCGTGGTATTCGAAAAAGCCGTCATTTTTAATTCCTCTGTATTCAATCAGCAGACATATTTTCGAAACGCTGTTTTTAACGACCACGCTGGATTTGACGGATGCATTTTTACAGGCTTATCATCTTTCCGGAATGTACACTTCAAGGCAAAAGCAATGTTCAGAACATCCGTTTTCAGAGGCTATGCCCTTGTCAATGAGACTGTTTTTACCCGGGACGCACAATTCACAAACACTCATTTTCAAAAAGGCGTCAACTTTGCCAACACAAAATTCAACGGCTATGTTGATTTTTCCGGAATCTATTCTGGCAGCCGGTCAATACCTGTCTTCGAAGGTGTTGCCTTCACCCGGCACAGCTATGGCGAAGACGAAACATTCTGGCGATTTGTAAAACAAGCTGCCCTGGAAGCCGGACACTATCAGCTTGCTGGTGAATGTTTCTACAATGAACGATGCGCACAGCTTTGGCATAGGTTTCGCGGCCCAAACTACGACATCCTGCCCATAACAAAAAAAATCCTCAGAATCATCATGTCAGCAAGGCTGATACCGCAGCTTGTACTCGGCAGGTATCTTTTTGGCTATGGTGAAAGGCCGATCAGAATCATCGTCGCCGGCTTCATTATTATCGTCGCCTGTGGATTTTATTACACCAGATGGGGAACACTGCTCTACCTGGGAAAAACACATCAGCCTACCCTCCTGGACGGCCTGTATTTCAGCACCATAACATTTACCACTCTTGGCTTTGGAGACCTGTATCCGGGTTTTGACGACATGACCAGATACGTCGCAATGGCAGAAGCACTGGCAGGAGCATGCCTGATAGCAATGTTTATCGTCTGCCTGGCAAAACGCTTTTCACGAGGATGATCGGGTTAAGGCTGCCGGATTTGCTTGCAAAATTATAGTCCACTTCATTACAAAAAATTATGCCAGTAAAAACCTTTTAGAATAACAGGGTTCACGTTAATCTATCTCTCTTTCATCTCATATAAACCTTAGAGATTTTTACCCTCTGGTACTCTTAGAGCCTATCCGAATAACCCGGACGTTTCAGGCCGAGCGAAAAGTTCGAGGCCAAGGCAGCAGGGACAAAATCGCCGCAGGCGTAGCCAAAGCTACGTCGAGGACGATTTTGACCCGACAACGCAGGCATCGGACTTTGCCGCAGGCCGTAATAGAATGTTATTAGGATAGGCTCTAATTACAGCCACCTGTCAAACCATTCCAGCGCCGCCTTCGGCTGAAAAACATGCTCTCCCGGAAACGTAAACTGCTCAGCACGATTGCATACACCAGCCAGTTCATATGCCTTTTTAATTTTTTTGAAAGCCGCTATTGCAAATGGCGAAGGGGTAACGCAGTCATAAAGCCCTGTTATTATCTGCACCGGCCGCGGTGCAAACGTACAGGCCACATCCGAAAGATCCCCGTAATTATATAGCCCCGGAACAACCTGAGAGCCGCAGGCCCACGTCTTGCCGTCATATGCGCCAAGAGTATGCATAAAGCCGCTTATAACAGCTACTTTTATCCGCGACAGCGCCGCCATACTCATTGTCGTAATATACCCTCCATGTGAATGTCCCATCGCCCCGACCCTTCGTCCATCCACAAAATCAAGCGTATCAAGATAATCAATGCACCTCTTGACTGCATAGATATTCAGCGTTGTGGGTATCAAACCGACTGTCTGTGCCCATGCAAATTCTGCCGAACAGGGATCATTACCCTGACCAAAGGCATTACCCTTACCAAGTCTTTCTCCAAATGCCAGAAAATCCGGACTAATTGTTACATATCCCTGCCTCGCGGCATGAACCGCCCCCTGCCTTGCGTATCTTGCAGCATGAAGCGCCATCGCATAAGAGTCATTCCACGCCTGCTCATCCGGCGTCCCTAAATTCATACCAACCATATCACTTTTGCCGTTACCATGACCATGCAGACACAAAATCGCCGGCAGCTTCTGCCCCCTGGCAATTCTTTTTGGAATCGTCACAAAGCAAGGCACGGAAAAACCAGGCTCAATATCAAGCAGCACCTTTTGCCGCCTGAAATCTTCAATTGCAACATCTTCGGTAATCTCAGGCCGAAGCGGACAGTCTTTTGGAAAAGGACCGATCAGCTCTTTATATTTGGCAACAAATTTCTTTCGCCAGCTGCGATATCCCGCCGCCGTCTTAGCACAAAACGCAAGCTTTCTTTCCGCTGTTGCATACTTATGGCACAAATACTCAAATCCGCTCACCGTTCGTCGCTTTGCAGGATCAAGCGGTTTTCTGACACGGGGATTATCCAGATATGATTTTAGTCCTTTAACTGCCCTGCCTTTCGGGTCAGTAACTCTGAAGCAAAACTCATACGCCCCGAAGTTCTGCTCAATTTTCAAAAGAACTATGTTCACGCCTTTTTTAAGATTTGCCTCAAAAACATCATTGTCAACTCCGAGACCGCGATGCACATGATTTTTCCAGACCATTTTGCCGTTTAACCAGACCTTTATGCCGTCGTCGCTGCCCAGCAGTATCTTTACTGCCTGCTCTTTGGGACAATGTAGATAAGCTGCAGCATAGGAAACTATTCCCTCTTTTGCATATCTGTTGCGAAGTTCCATGGAAAAACCATGCCTCGCTGTGCAGCTATCCCATCTTGGCCCGCTGCTTCCAGCCTTATCGCCTGCCTTGGGCTTTATGTTCGCTTCACCGCCGAACCTGGCAAGATAGTCCTTACCAAGTGCCTTGCAGCTCGTCAGCTTAAGGTCAAAATTAAACGGCCCGCAAAGCAGCCAGTTCACAACAAAACCATCAAGCGTCTCGACCTTTCTCAAACTAACCAAACCAAGCTTACCCGCCATAATATTATTCCTCTGAACTTTTTGTGAAAACCTGTCTTGCCTCAAACGCCGGACAATCCAGCCTGATCGGCTTAAAACCCTTCACCGTTACACACAGCTCAAATGCATAAGATGCCCTTCATGCTCACTCCTTTTCCAGCCAACTCAACAATCAATATTATTCTCCTGTTTCTGAATTTCTTCAAACATTATCCATTGAATATTGCAAAATAACCTTTTTTGATGTATCTTTACCCCTTTATAAATCAGATCGCAGCCATATAAAGGGACCTTGAATGACCAGAACTAAGAGCAATATAAGGCTTGGCATCATCGGATACGGCTTTCGTATCAGGCACATGATCTCTATTATGAAAACACTCGGCAATATAACGATTGTCTCAATATGTGACACAAATCTTGACGCTACAAAAACTAATGCCAAGAAAAACGAATCAAACTACAATGATATCCGGTTCTTTGATTCACACGAAAAACTGGTTAACGGCCCGCAAGTCGACGGAGTCCTGCTCGGAACAAATTGCTCTACACATACACCTATAGCTATAAAAGTGCTCGACGCAGGTATCCCCCTGTTCCTGGAAAAACCCGTATCAATAAATGATGAGCAGCTCAACAGCTTAAAGCAGGCTGCAAAAAAACCTCACAAAGTCGTGGTCTCCTTTCCTCTGCGACTCACACCGCTTGTGCAAAAGGTCAAAGAAATAATCGACCGGGGAACAATCGGCGCAGTCGAGCATGTCCAGGCCTTTAACGACGTACCCTATGGACATGTATACTTCCAGGGGTGGTATCGAGACAACAACGAGACCGGCGGATTGTTTCTGCAGAAAGCGACGCATGATTTTGATTACATAAACTACCTTGTCAAACGCGCACCGGTTAAAATCGCCGCAATGACCTCAAAACAGGTTTACAAAGGCACTCACCCTGAAGGTCTCTTTTGCAGGGATTGCCCCGAAAACAAGACCTGCAGGGAAAGCCCTTATAATCCCGACATGGCACCTGCCGAGGACGAGTGGATGAAACCGCACCAGTATATGTGTGCATTTGCACCCGATGCTGCAAATGAGGACTCCGGATCAGCCATCATAATGTACGACTCCGGTATGCACGCCGTCTATTCACAGAACTTTTTCGCAAAGCACAAGGCCGCAAGACGGGGTGCAAGGCTCTATGGCTGCGATGGCACAATCGAGTTCGACGGGTATGGCAAAGATATAAAGCTATATTACCATAACGCTCCAAAAAGTGAGACTATAAAAGTTAATATCGATGCGAGTGACGCACATGGCGGAGGCGATAATGTGCTTGCACAAAACTTCATAGATGTGATAAACGGCAGCGCCGAATCCAAAAGCACCCTCAAAGAGGGAATACTAAGTGCCGAAATGTGCCTGCGGGCCCGCCGGTCAGCACAGACAGGTACTTTCCAGAACATTACATATGCAAAATAATTCTTCTCCAGGAAACACATTCATGCAGTACAACGTAAAAAAAGTCACGACCCCCCCGACAATCGATTCTGTTTGGGAAAAACAACCATGGCTGAACGTCGAGCCGCTCGAACTAAGATACCATATAAAGAAAAAACCTGCACACTTCCCCAAAACTCAGGCAAAACTGCTATATAATGAAAAGCACATTTATGTAATCTTCCGTGTTGAGGATCGCTATGTCCGTGCTGTCGCCAAACAGTATCACGATAACGTCTGTCTTGACAGTTGTGTGGAATTCTTCTTCACGCCTGGCAGCGATATTACAAAAGGATACTTCAACATCGAAATCAACTGCGGAGGCATTATGCTGTTTCACTTCCAGAAACTGCCATGGAATAACCAGACCCCCCTGCCTCTTCAGGATTGCCGGCAAGTGCAAATAGCCCGCTCAATGCCTGGAATCGTCGAGTCTGAAATCACTCAGCCGACCACATGGACAATTGAGTACGCCCTGCCTTTGCAGATACTCGAAAAATACACCCCGGTCACCTACCCGGCCCGAGGCAAAACCTGGCGTGCAGGCCTTTACAAATGCGCCGATAAAACCTCACACCCTCACTGGCTCTCCTGGACACCCATTCCGGCCTCCCATTCAAGCTTCCACACTCCACAGCACTTTGGAACACTGGGCTTTATTTAATCAGCCTCTTGCGTCTCATCAATATCGCTACTGCACTTCATCTGGGCCGCGTGGCCAAGAAGAGCTGATGCCGCCCTGCCATTCACATAACTATCAGCAACTTTCTTCAGCACCATTCTGCCCTGCTCAACCTGCCCGATTCCAAGCAGTTGATAACCAAGCAAAAGCTGTAAGTTCGTATCCTTCGGATTATCGTCCACCTTTTCGGCAAGCTCATTAATCTGTTTAACAAGAACTGACTTATCACGATACAACTCATGCCCGAAAACCACTGGCAGACCCTTCTCCGATGCTTCATTCACCACCCTCCAAAGAATTACCGCCGAAAGCTCATACTCTCCCGCCGCAAACAAACTCTGACTGTATGCAAATGTTAATACCGTACTGGCTGGTCTGAACATTGTCGCTCGACGTGTTTTCCTGACCGCTTCAGCAAAGTCACCGCTATCAAATAACCTGCCCACCTCAGATAAATAATTCTGCTCTGCCTCATTAATTTCTGCATTGTACCCGTTCAACGAAATTAATTCTTCGCTGTTTTCCACATCCCTTTGTTCATAACCATCGTCTTTCCAGCAGGGCCTTTCGGGCACGTGGTACGAGATACAACTATAGTACGGGACATAGCAGTACGATCTGTAGCAAGAACAATAATGAACTTGACGATAGCTCCTTCTATGAGCACGCACTGAACTGCGTCGACTTGGATGGTGCTGTCTGCGCAAATAGCTGCCAAAACTGCTGGGACCTGCGCGTGACGACCGTACGCTAACCACAAGACCGGCCTGGGGGACAAGTCGCATTTTTTCCTCACAAAAACGGCTGCTTACCCGCGGTGATCGTCTCTTCACAACAAGACCGGCTTTGGGGACAAGTCGCATCTTTTCCTCACCAGATTCCCGCTTCGCTAATGTTCTCACACCACGCGGTTTCAACGTAAAGAAATTCGGTTTGCATAAAGCCTCCGCTGCAAAAACCTCTGCCAGAACAATCAATACCGCGCATGCTGTTTCCACTATGCCTTTATGTGCAAACATCTTACACCTCACGGCTGCAGAAAACATACCTGAATTTCCCAAGTCATCATATATAATATATACCCTTCCAGCCAAAAATGGTTGTCAGATAAATTCCAAACAGCACAATTGCCGGACAAATCCGACCAGAAACAGCTAGAGATTTTCCTGTTTAACTTCGTTCATTTTATGTTTTGAAAGTTGATATCAGGAACAGGCATAGGGCTGTCAAAAGGAAAAGAGCCCGTTATTCAGGTATATCTGAAAGAAGCCGCTCCTGCAAAGAAAGCAAGCCAAAATATGGTTCTTGACAAGGGCTTTTCAGATTGGGCCTGACTGGGATTTCAGCTATACCCGTTTTCTTAGAACAAGCAAGCCAAAGCTGAGCAGCAACAGTGTGGCAGGCTCGGGGATGGGTACAGGTATGTCGTTTACCGCCGAAATGCTAAGGTCGCCCGGCAGTGATATGATGTGTACGCCGATACGCAAGTCTTCTCCCGAAAGCAACTCCAAAATCACATTATCGAAGGTTTGCCCACTCATAAGTTCAAACTCAATACCGAGCCATTCACCCGGCTGAATGGCCAGCGGGGACGTAGGCGGGTCGGAATCAGCACTAAAGTATCTGCAGCCATTTGAGGTTTCAAATGGTGGAACCAGGTTTTGTCCTCCGGGCAGGTCAGGAGGAGCAGCCCCTAACGAGAAATCAACGTCTGGATGCCCAAACTCGCCCCCGCTACCTTGATCATCACTGTCGATCAGGTATTCTATGCCGAGAAGTGAGCCGTTGTCGAAATACACACCCTCTACTGCTGAGCTAATCGTACTGTTATTGAAGATATCAAAACGCACGCAACCATTGAGCTGCGATACTACCATGCTGACATCCAAGCCCTCGATAGTAACAAAATCACCGTTCTCGTCGAACGGAAGAAGATCAGCTATATAAGGCAAGGCATAGGAAACAGTTGACATCCACACCACACAAACCCCCATTACAAAAACTAACACCCAACTCCTCATCTTAAACTCCTCCTCTCTTCCGCGCCCCCTCTCTAATGCTTTATGTATCACATCGGCTGCAAGAAGTCAAACGTTTTTTCTCTAAAATTTTGGGATTTTTAGAAAGGGGGTATCTCCTTAGCTCCAGTTGGCTCTATATATTGTGCATTTCAGATTTTGGCTGTCGCTCATGTTTGAGAAGCCGTCCGTAAGTCATCGGCTCCACAGATACTGCCTGCTGTAGTAGTCGATAAAAAAGCTTA
>JBDRHL010000066.1:0-4867 GCA_043816955.1 Planctomycetota bacterium
TAAGCTTTTTTATCGACTACTACAGCAGGCAGTATCTGTGGAGCCGATGACTTACGGACGGCTTCTCAAACATGAGCGACAGCCAAAATCTGAAATGCACAATATATAGAGCCAACTGGAGCTAAGGAGATACCCCCTTTCAGGTATTTGAACAAGCGAATAAAAGACGCCTGCTGACCCGTATCCTCAGACGGTCTTACGCCCCCCATAGCTGTTTCCGGGCTAGCCAGAAAAAAACTTGCAAACCTGTCGAACATATGTTACTATATGAGCATATATACACATAATAAGGAAAATCATGGCAAAAGTACTAAAAAAAACAGGGTATAAAGACAGGCAACTGCTATTTGAGAAACAGGCGGAGGTAATCAAAGCAGTAGCGCACCCCACACGTATAGCTATACTCTACTTTCTCGAGAATAGTGAGCAGTGTGTCTGCGACATTTCGGAGTATGTCGGGTCTGAAAGGTCCAATGTATCGCGACATTTAGCGGTCATGGTCAATGCCGGAGTGCTGCAATGCCGCAAGGAAGGCCTGAAGGTCTTCTACAAGCTGAGAACTCCCTGCATACTCAATTTTTTCTCCTGCATCGGCCAGGTACTTAAAACCAGAAGCAATGAAGCAACACAGTTGCTAAAAAGCCTTTAATCCCGGCTGTCAAATGAATCTAAAAACCGAATGGAAAACTTTTTTATTCATCATTGTGATTTTCCTGGCATGTTTTTACCTGCCTGTTGAAGCAGCGAGATTCACGACTGCTCTTTTTGAAGCACTTTATCTGGTCAAATCATACGCGAGGGAACACGTACTTCTATGCCTGGTTCCGGCGTTTTTTATGGCCGGTGCGATTTCGGTTTTTATAAGCCAGGCGTCTGTGATGAAGTACCTCGGTGCCAGAGCAAATAAGGTAACAGCTTACGCAGTCGCATCGGTTTCAGGTTCTATTCTGGCTGTGTGCTCATGTACCGTTTTGCCCTTATTCGCAGGCATATACAAAATGGGCGCCGGTCTCGGACCGGCAACTGCTTTTCTTTACTCAGGCCCGGCGATTAATATTCTCGCGATTATCCTGACAGCCAGGGTTCTGGGTCTTGAAATCGGCATCGCCCGAGGAATAGGAGCAATCCTCTTCAGCATTATAATAGGCCTTATCATGCACCTTTTGTTTCGTGAAGAGGAAAGGCAGAAGAGTGACAGTCAGGCAAATATGTCCGAGGTGCAAGCTGCCAGGCCGCTTTGGCAAAATGCGATTTACTTTGCGAGCATGGTTGGGATACTTGTTTTCGCTAACTGGAGCTATCCAGCCAAAGATAATGGTTTGTGGTGTTATATTTATTTACATAAATGGCTGATCACGGGGTGTTTCGCAATCAGCTTTGCTGTGATTGCGGTTATGATAACCAGCAAAAAAGATGCCTGCCAATGGCTTGAGGCGACATGGATATTCAGCAAGCAGATTCTGCCGCTTTTGCTGCTGGGTGTGTTTATTGCAGGTATGTTGCTCGGTCGGCCTGGCCATGAAGGTCTTATTCCTTCGGCATGGGTTGCAAACATCATTGGGGGCAACACCATCAGGGCAAACTTTTTTGCGGCAGCAGCGGGGGCCTTGATGTATTTTGCCACCCTTACGGAAATTCCCATTGTACAGGGACTGATGAGTTCCGGCATGGGCAAGGGGCCTGCTTTGGCGCTGCTTCTGGCTGGGCCGGCACTATCGCTTCCGAACATGCTGGTTATACGTTCTGTGATGGGCACGAAAAAGACCATGGTGTTTATCACACTTGTCATCGTAATGGCAACTACATCGGGAATTGTTTTTGGGACTTTTTTTCAGGGAACACAATCATGACAAAAATTCAGATTCTTGGCATCGGCTGTGCCAAGTGCACCCAGCTTGGCAAGAATGCTTTGTCGGCGGCGAATGATCTTGGTATAGACTATGAGTTTGAAAAAGTTACGGATATAAATCAAATAATGGCCTTCGGCGTAATGATGACCCCCGCTCTTGTCGTAAACGGCCAGGTGAAACTGGCAGGCAAACTTGCCAATATTGACCAAATCAAGCGGTTATTGACGGAATAGGCAGTCTGTTCTTTTTTTGATATAAACTTTATACAAGGAGAAATAACGTGAAAACCAAGACATTTTTAACTATTGCCCTGCTTGTTTTCGCAGCATCAAGTGTTGCTTATCTAATGGTCGGCAAGCCTTACGGGCTGTGTCCATCCGCCCAGAGCTGTTCCATACCATCTGCGCAGAACACAGTTTCTCCGAACAGCCCGGCAGAGGTGCAGGAGGATGCCAATGCTTTCCCCACTGAGTCGCCCCGGGTTTTGGTATACTATTTCCACGGCTCAAGGAGGTGCATGACCTGTAAAAAACTCGAGGCCTATTCGGAAAAAGCAGTTAGCACCGGGTTTGCTGAAGCCATAAAACAAGGCCGGCTCGGCTGGGCAGTAGTTAACATCGACCAGGAGCAGAACAAGCATTTCATTCAGGACTACCAGCTTCACACAAAATCACTGGTTATCGTTCAACTGGCTGATGGCAAGCAGCAGCAGTGGAAAAATCTTACCAGAATATGGGAGTTGGTTCATAACGAAGAAGATTTTATTAAGTATGTCCAGCAGGAAATAGTCCAATACCTGGGAGCAAAGTAGTGGCTCCTCTTGCTCTGGCATGTGTTAGTGCGATCTGGCTTGGGATACTGACTTCAATCAGTCCATGTCCGCTGGCGACAAACATCACAGCTATTTCCTTTGTCGCCGGCAGGTTCACAAGGGCCTTTGGTGTTTTGCTCTGCGGCTTGATATATACACTGGGTAGAGCTATAACTTATCTTATGCTGGCTGTGCTTATCACGACAGGAATATTTTCCATGCCGGGCGCATCAAATTTTCTGCAGACCTACATGAACAAGCTTTTAGGCCCGGTGCTGATTATCGTAGGAATGTTTCTGCTGGAACTGATAAACCTGAAGTTCAACACCGTACCAAGCTCAGAGAAGTTGCAGTCATTTGCGAAAAGAAATTCGCTTAGTGGAGCCGCTCTGCTGGGAGTAGTCTTTGCGCTTTCATTCTGTCCGGTCTCAGCGGCACTTTTCTTCGGAAGCCTGCTTTGTCTTTCAGTCAAATATCACTCACCCATCCTGCTTCCACTGCTTTACGGGATTGGAACCGCTCTGCCTGTCTTGCTCTTCGCTTTTGTCATCGCGATAAGCACCAAAGCTGTCGGAGCTTTCTTCAACAAGCTGACATTAATAGAAAAATGGGCCCGCCGAGTTACCGGCACAATTTTCATCCTTGCAGGCCTGTATTATTGCCTGTCCTATATCTTCGGCCTGTTTTAGCGGAAAAGTCCTGTATTGCAGCGTAAGTTTTATGTATAATTCCGGTATGAGTTTTTTTTATGCTGTGTGGAACTTTTAACCAACGAGGCGACCATGAAAATAGGCAGAATCGGCAGGGTCGTCAAATTGCTCACTGCCCTGCAAAGCGGGCGCAGTTATTCCGTGGAAGACCTGACTAAGGTGCTGGGCAGCAGCAGGCGGACAGTTTTTCGTGACCTCAAAGAACTCGACGCAATCGGTGTTCCTTATCGCTATAATGTCGCTAACAAGGGATATACTATTGAGGAAGGCTTCTTTCTGCCGCCTATTGACTTTACTATGCCTGAAGCGCTGAGCCTGAGCTTTTTGCTTCACAAGATGCGAACCCACCTGCCCATGCCCTTCAAGAACTCGGCGCTTGTTGCCGCACTGAAGATTGAAAATCAGATGCCCGCAAAGCTGCGCCAATACTGTCGTCTTGCCCTGGATAATATTTCCATAAGCACCGACATCCATGCTCCTACCGACTCGCTTGATAAATACTTCTCCGAGCTTCAAAAGGCATCTGTGAAAAAAACCAAGGTCGCTCTATACTACCATTCATTATATGAGGGGGGAGAAATATACACAATTGTCAGCCCTTATTGTCTGCGCTATCATTACAGGGCATGGTATGTGCTCGGTTTTTCGAGCCTGCATAAGAGCATTCGCACATTCAAGCTGAACCGGATTATAAAACTACGGATGCTCTCGGAGTCTTTCCTGAGGGAAAAGAAATTTGACGTCAATGAGTATTTCGGGCGGGCCTGGCGAATGATACCTGAGGGTAGGCTCTGTAATATTAAAGTGCGGTTTCTGCCCAAGGTCGCCCAAAATGTTGCAGAGGTTCAGTGGCACAGCACACAAAAGACAAACTGGAGCGAAGACAGATCTGTAACTCTCGAATTTCGCGTTGACGGCCTTAACGAAATAAGTTGGTGGATTCTGGGTTATGGCGATCAGGCACAGGTTCTTGCGCCAGCCGCCTTGCGCCATCAGATAATCACTAGGGCCGAAAACATAATTAAACTTAATAAAGAGATATGACGCGTTATTTGTGCCGACAAGCCGACATGCTTAGGGACTGCCTAATTGTGGATAACCTGTTACCGAAGAGTGTTTTTTGAGATATAAAACGTTAAGAAAAAAGGCAGTTGCGGGAAATTTCTGAAACAGGACTAAAAATAATACCACTTTTAACAGTATATATATAATAACCCTTTAAGTCTATATCACATAACTATCCTACTGGTAAGGCCTTGTGATTATAAGGAAAGTTTTCTAACAAAGTAACAGTGCTTACTAAGATACTACTATATATCTAAAGTAATAATAGCTTAAGAAGCCGAATCTGGCGAAGACGTTGTCCCGATCGTAGTTGGAGGTTTGAATGGCCACTCCATTTATCATAGTTTACGCTACCCTTGAGTTTCCGTCAATTCTTTCTTCTTCAGCTAACTCTTTCAGCTTTGCTTCCAACATCCACAACTGTTGATAGC
>JBDRHL010000067.1:0-5076 GCA_043816955.1 Planctomycetota bacterium
GTAAGCTTTTTTATCGACTACTACAGCAGGCAGTATCTGTGGAGCCGATGACTTACGGACGGCTTCTCAAACATGAGCGACAGCCAAAATCTGAAATGCACAATATATAGAGCCAACTGGAGCTAAGGAGATACCCCCTTATGATAAAATGGATTTTTCTCGATGTCGGAAATGTAAAATTCAATTACGAACCCTGAAGAAGAGTATCTATGGGGGTAATCCGGGAGCATGAAACCGCAGGGGCAGTTTTGGGGCAAATCGTTGGCGCAGAACATCCGTAATTGCGTATGAGCGTAAAAAAAACATCAATTCAGGGTTTTGGTGTGGCCTAGAGAGCATCAAAGATTATTCGGGCATAAGTCTTTTCTTTACAGAGGCTTACGGTATATCAGCATCATGTTTTTTGACTCGGCCTGTTAAAATAGGTAAAATACACAACTGAATTAGGTGGAACTCAGGGGAAATAAGGGGAACACACTTCCCAAACGCGGAGCGGCTTTTTCTCGCTATATGAGTGCCTGGCCACTAACTAATTAGTTTGTTTATCGGAATTGAAATCTGTTTGGAGAAGATTATTATGGGGAAACGAAGGTTTTTCGTATACGCAATGATGATAGTAGCCTTTGCGTGTGCGGGGTTATGGGCTGATGATCTGAACCCGCCGTTGTGGCGTGGGCAGGCTTTGACAACCATGCAGAGCTGGGAGTTTGGGACAAACCAGAATCCGTCAGCACCGGATATTGACAATAATCCTTTCGGTACTGCCAGTGCATCAGTGGTATACGATAGTCCCTTTACGCCGTGGCTGGATAACGATTGTAATCATCAGGGAGTGTGGTTTGTTGAGGATAGAATCGATCTTTTCGTACCGAACAGTTCAGTCCCCAACCCCATAAAATATATGTGGCTGCAGTTGACGTTCTATTCCGACAGCGCAAATGACCCGCAGATATTTAGCATACCTGGACTATCTATGGTTGAAAAGATACAAAAGATACAGCTCGATGATTATTACTGGCACGGTACGTACAGGATAACAATAGAACCCAATCCATCGGAAGAAACGCTGTATATTATGCCCCGAGACTGCACAATCCTGATCGATGAGATTGTATTGGATACGTTATGCATTCCGGAGCCGGCAATGGCGGGATTACTGGGCAGCAGTATGTGTTTGCTGTTGTGTTCACGGAGGCATTTGCGCTAACCGGGGTGAAGTTACAAAAAACGCGATAAATACACAGGCAGGCAGAATAGATTTGATCCGGCAGCTTTTACACAAAGGCTCCGGATACGTTTATTTTGAGAAAAAGTGAAAAGCTGATATAATATTCCTTAAAGGAAAGAGTTGAAGAAGAGGCAGCAGAGAGAGATGATCTATTACCTGCCCAGAGCATTTACAGCGAGGAGAATGAGTGGATCATCAGGCGGATTCAGCCTGTTTTTTTTCCTGTTGGCATCGTTTTCTTTTGTTGTAATTTCATCTGTTTTCGCAGGTGAACCGATTTTACTTCGACTTGGCAGCGAGCAGTTTGTTCAAGCAGGCAGTCCTCCCGCGAATATTTCTTTGTCCAGTTACACAGTTCCGACATGGTTCGACTGGGACAGTGACGGCGATAAAGACCTGATTGTCGGGGCGAAACACACCTTCTTCTGTCCAGAGGGTATTTGCGAAGCGGGGAAAGTCTACGTTTACCTGAACAGACCGACGGCAGAAGGGCCCAGCCTTGACGCTGCGTTCTTTGCTCAGGCAGATGGGAACGATCTTGCCTGCCCGGTATCGGGATGCCTGGCCTGTTTTCCAAGGGTAGTTTACTGGGATAGTGATCAGCGAAAAGACCTTCTTGTTGGAAAATCTGACGGCAGGATTCAGATATTTCTAAACGTTGCGACGGAGCAGGAGCCGGCTTTTGACGAGGGAACTTTTCTTCAGGCAGGTCCAGCCGGGAGCAAAACCGATATTTTTGTAGTGGCCAGGGCGTGTCCGGCAGTAACTGATTGGAACAACGACGGCAAAAAGGACCTTGTTGTCGGTTCAATAGGGGGGAGGATATATCTTTTCATTAACGAAGGCACTGATACGGAGCCTGACTTTGTGAGCGAAACATTTGTTAAACTCGAGGATGGAAACGATCTTGTTGTGCCTTCGTTGCGGTCAAGTCCTGATATTATTGATCTCGACGGCGACGGTAAAAAAGATATCCTGACAGGTGATACGGAAGGCCGACTCTTGTTCTACAGTAATATCGGCACCGACGCTGCACCCGTTTTTTCCGATTATTGGTTCGTAGAGGCTGACAGTGTCCCTATTAACCTGCCCGATCAGCCGAGATCCCGGCCCTTTGTTTGTGACTGGACGGATGATGGGTATTTCGACGTACTGATCGGTGCAGGGGATGGAAAGGTTCACTTATACCAGAGCATGGCTCAGGTTGGCGATATCAACAAGGACTACGTGGTGGATCTGGCAGATTTTGCCTTGTTCGCTGATTATTGGATGGTCAGTGAGTGCGGCTTATGCGGCGGGGTTGACTTCACCAATGACCACATGGTTGATTTGCTGGATATGGAAATACTGGTTGAAAACTATCTGCTGAGCCAGGAGTGGTAAAAGCTGCCTCGGCAATGGGGCGGCATAGCTTCAAAGGCCATGTGAAAAGCATAAAGCTTTTTTGATCGGTGATTCAAGAGCTGCCTTGCAGTTTTCATTTCAGTGTCTGATCAAATCAATTTTATCTTTGCCAATTAGTGCTGCTGCAGGTATAAATTTCAGTCTGTGCTGAGATATTTGATTCAGGTGGATAAGACGGATTGAAGATGACAGAATCTGCTGGGGAGCAAAACGAAAACCTGTGTGTTGTTGATGTTGCAGGCAAGCAGGTGTACCTGGTGGGGACGGCTCATGTTTCAAAAAAGAGCGTTGAGCTGGTGCATGATGCTATTTTGAGATATAAGCCCGATGTTGTTTGCGTGGAGCTGTGCCGATCAAGATATAACGCGATGGTTCAGAAGGACGCATGGGAGAAGATGGATATCTTCAAGGTACTTAAGGAGCGAAAGACGGCGTTCCTTCTGGCGCAACTGATAATGACGGCGTTTTACCGCAGGCTGGGCGACAAACTGGGGGTTAGGCCTGGAGCGGAGATGCTTGAGGCGGTGAAGTCAGCAAAAGAAAATCATGCGCAACTGGTTCTGGCTGACCGCGATATTGAGATAACGCTGAAGCGGGTGTGGGGGTATCTTGGTTTCTGGAATAAAACAAAGCTTATCGCACACATTATTTCGGGGCTGTTTGAAAGCGAAGAAATCGACGAAGCAATTATCGAGCAGATTAAGAATAAAGATCAGCTTGAAGGCGTGATGGAGTCTTTTGCCAGACATTTCCTGAAATCAAAAAGCGTCTCATTGATGAACGTGATATCTACCTTTCGCAGAAGATCCGCAATGCGCCCGGCACGAAGGTGGTGGCGGTAGTTGGAGCAGGACACCTAGCGGGAATCCGTGAAAACATCGGCTTTGATCAGCCGCTCGAACCTCTTGTTGAAGTTCCGCGCAAATCGGTTCTGCCGAGCGTATTTAAGTGGACAATACCTGTTGCGATTATGGTGCTTCTGGTTATCGGATTTTTCAAAGGTGGGAAGAGTCACTCAATTGAGTCGATCTATATCTGGTTTTTGACGAATGGGATTCTTTCGGCGGCTGGGGCTGCGATTGCATTTGCACATCCGATTACAGTGATCTCCGCGTTTTTTGCTGCACCTCTGACCAGCCTTAACCCGCTCATTGCCGCGGGCTGGGTTGCAGGAGTTGTTCAGGCATGGCTGAAAAAACCAACTGTCGGCGACTTTGAAAATCTGGCTGAGGACATTACAACTGTAAAGGGATTCTGGAAAAATCAGGTAACAAGAATACTTTTGGTAGTGGCGCTGGCGAACCTCGGAAGTATGATTGGCACATACATCGCTGGCGTCTGGATTGCGGCCAGGTCTTTATGAATGAACACCAGCGTTGGAAACAGTAGCTTAGTGGAGGGAGCGTGAGTACTGTGAGGGCGTCATTCCTACATGCTTTTTGAAAATTGTGCAAAAATGCGATCAGAGCACTGCTCCGCAGTCATGGCGTAGCTACCCCCAGGCACTTATGGAGCAAAAAAAATCTGACTTGGCTCAAGCATTTGACTTTGCCTACCCAGTTAGACTCTCTTCAGCGTGATATCCTGTTGGAAAGGTTTTACTCACTGACGAGTATGCTATTGGTCGATATTTTGGGATTGTTCCTTGTCAGGATGCCAGTGCTCGTGTCAATCGTCTCGGTCATATTGCCCGAGAGGGACCAGATACGGTACGGAAGCTTCTGACGGAAGCGGCCTGGCAGGGAATCCGACGTTCTAAACCTATTCGCGGCTATTTTGAGAGAATTAAACAAGATAAACCTGATCGTAGGAAAACCGCTTTAGTGGCAACTGTCCACTATCTTTTACGCGTGATGCTGGCGATGCTACAGACCGGCGAACTGTGGCGATACGCTGCTTAATCGCTTTTTCGACTTTGCTCCATAGCCTTTGCAGGCATTTGATTGAGAGCAAAAGCCGAAAAAGCCAATGGTAAAGCTGGAAGCGGGATTTAAGAGTCGTACCCCGTACTTTTCGCATGGTTCTTACGAAACCGTAAATGTGACTGGGGCCAGATCGATAGGGTCAGACACCCGTTCATCTACTTATATGATGGAACAAATTTTTCCCCGCGCACGTCTGATTTGCGAAAAACTATTTGTCATTTCAATCGAGCCCAAGCCGAATGGAGAAATCTGCTCCTTCAACAACTTTTTCTTCTTCGATTTCCTCAATTTTATCCTTTTCTTTTTCTTTCCAGTTTTTTAATTATTTCTTGCATAAAAGGCCGACAAGTAGTAATATAAAATAGGCTGAGAGATAACAGCCAATAAAAAATGAATCACTGAGTTTTCAGACGTTTCTCTCCAAACCGGTAGTTTGACAATCGGGAGCGTTTGGAAGGCTCGGTGCTTTCTGTGTGTACGGAGTCCAGCGTTTGTTTTGTGCTTAACTGACCTCGGCGG
>JBDRHL010000068.1:0-4046 GCA_043816955.1 Planctomycetota bacterium
GAACAAGACAGGTAGCAGGCCAGACTATAACGGAGCACTATTACAATACAATTATAGTTGGCGCCGGCGCTGCAGGCATGAACTGTGCGAAAAAACTTTTCGAATACATGGAACAAAAAGATATCCAGGACCCGCAAAACAAAATAGCGGTTGTAACAGCAGGCCTGTTTCTTGGTGCTTCACGAATGAGTGGTTCCGATAAACAGACCTATTACAAACTCGGCACCAGTCCTGATGTTGCGGATAGCGCAGAAAGTTTTGCCGAAAGTCTCACTGCTGCAGGCTGCTGTCATGGCGACCTTGCCCTTGTAGAAGCCGTCGGCTCACTACGCAGCTTTTATAATCTTGTTGAGGCAGGTGTTCCATTCCCGAATGATTCGAGGGGCACTTATATCGGTTATAAGACAGATCACGATCCCTATGAAAGAGCAACTTCCGCAGGACCAAGGACCAGTAAATTCATGAGTGAATGTTTAGAGAGAATTGTCAGAAAATACGGGACAAAAATTTTTGACCGGCAGGAAACTGCCCATTTGCTAACCAAAGGTTCAGATAACAACAAACGCATTGTTGGTGTCGTAACCTTAGATAAAAGCAAACTTACTCTTTCAGATTTTTCCATAAACATATTCCACTGTGAAAATCTGGTTCTGGCTGCGGGCGGGCCCGGAGCGCTTTACGCAACAAGTGTATATCCACCGGGCCAGACGGGTATGCATGGAATCGCGTTTGAGGCAGGTTTGGCGGCTGAGAACCTGACCGAATCCCAGTTTGGTCTTGCCAGCACAAAATTTCGTTGGAATGTATCTGGTACATATATGCAGGCTATTCCGCGAATATTCAGTACCAAAGCCGATGGAACCGATGAAAGGGAATTTCTTGCGGATTATTTCCCGGCCATGAGTAAGATGGCCACGAACATATTCCTCAAAGGATACCAATGGCCTTTCGATCCTCAGAGAATTGAAAATTATCAATCATCTTTGATTGACATTCTTGTATTTAATGAGACTCAGAAAGACCGACGCGTATTTATGGATTTTCTGCGCAATCCCATCAGCAGTAAAAAAATGGATGAATTTGCGTTGGAAAACCTTGAAGATGAGGCTCTGGATTACCTCAAAGCCGCCGGTGCAATGCAAGAGCTGCCGATTGAACGGCTTGCTCAGATGAATTCTCCAGCAATAGATATTTATAAAGAGCATGGCATTGATTTATATTCCGAACCGCTGGAGATAGCTGTCTGTGCCCAGCATAACAACGGTGGCTTTGCGGTCAATAAATGGTGGGAATCTAATATTAAACACACCTTTGTTATTGGTGAGATGGCAGGTACCCACGGTGTCAAACGTCCAGGTGGTTCTGCATTGAACGCCGGCCAGGTGGGTGCACAAAGAGCCGCTGAATTCATAGCAAATGTCTATACCAAAGACAGCAGTTTTTCGAACGAAGTTGATGTGTCGTTTCAACTCGAAAAACTTGTTGCCAAACTTGATAACCTTGCCAGCAAACAGTCTGTTTTAATAGCAGACGACACAATAAAACAAATCCAAAAGAGAATGACAATATCCGGCGGTTATATAAGAGAAATAAAAAATGCCAAAGCTGCTCTTGCCGAATCGATTAAGCTCTATGAAAATATCCGGCAAAATGGTTTAAAACTCAAAGAAGCTAAAGATATTATACAAGCAATTCAGGCAGAGCATTTGGCTCTAAGCGGTATTGCTTATCTAAAAGCGATAGTTGAACTCTTGAAAGCGGGTGAAGGTTCGAGGGGTTCACATCTTGTGCTGGATGAAAATGGAATTGAAATACACCCGGATGTAAAAGATTCTTCGACAGGCAAACCACTACGATTTAGACCCGAAAATGAAACATTGCGGGATTCAATTCTCAGGATACAATTTGATGAAACCTGTGATGATCTGTTCTTCTGCAAAGCTATCCCTGTAAGGCCAGTTTCTTCAGAGCGAAAAGCCTTTGAGCCTGCGTGGGCGGATTATCGTGAAGGGAAGATTTACTCTTAAAAAATGAAAGGCAAATCAATATGGCAAAACATAACAGATTAGCAGTTCTTACAGCGATGAAGCAGGTCGGTGTAATTCCGGTTTTTTATAATGCCGATTATGAAACGGCTAAAAACGTCATAAACGCCTGTGCAGATGGTGGCGCAACAGTTATTGAATTTACCAATCGCGGTGACAGGGCAATTAATATCTTCACTAAACTTGCCGAGTATCGGGATGCCGAGCGGTCTGATATTATTCTCGGTGTCGGTTCCGTGTGCGATGCTCCGACAGCTGCTATGTATATCTCAGCAGGCGCAGATTTTGTGGTTGGCCCCTTGCTGGATGAAGATACTGCGGTTCTCTGTAACAGCAGGAAAATACCTTACAGCCCCGGTTGTGGTTCGGTAAGTGAGATCCACAAAGCTCATAAACTCGGTGTTGATATCATAAAGATATTCCCCGGTGCCCAGGTAGGCGGGCCTGCCTTTGTAAAAGCTGTGAAAGGGCCTTGTCCCTGGACTGATATCATGCCGACCGGCGGTGTATCCCCGACAAAAGAAAGCCTGACAGAATGGTTTAAGGCGGGCATTACCTGTGCCGGCATGGGTTCAAAATTAATTACAAAGGAACTGATCGCTGCTAAAGACTGGGCAGGAATAACCAGGAAAGTAAGAGAAACAATTGAGCTGATAAAACAGATTAGAGGTGAAAAGTAAGATGTCAGCGCTCAAACTCAAGCCCGAATCGGAATGTAGATATGACATCCTTTCACTGGGTGAGATAATGATTCGCCTGGATCCAGGTGACAACAGAATTCATACAACCAGAACTTTTCGAGTCTGGGAAGGTGGCGGAGAGTATAATGTCGCAAGAGGTTTGCGGCGCTGTTTCAATAAACGTGCCGCTGTTGTTACTGCTATACCTGATAACCCGGTAGGCAGACTGCTTGAGGATTTAATGCTTCAGGGTGGCGTGAATTGTGAATACGTAAAATGGGTTCCCTTTGATGGAATAGGCAGACAGGCGCGAGTAGGCCTTAATTTTACCGAAAAAGGCTTTGGGATTCGAGCTGCAAAAGGCTGCTCTGACCGGGGTCATTCCGCCGCATCACAATTAAAGAAAGGCGATATAGACTGGGAAAGGATATTCGGACAGGATGGTATCAGGTGGTTCCATACAGGAGGCATATTTGCTGCTCTTTCAGAAACTACACCGGAAGTTGTGATCGAAGCGGTAACTACAGCCAAAAAATACGGTACAGTAATCTCTTATGACCTTAATTATAGGCCATCACTTTGGAAATCGATAGGTGGGCAAGATAAAGCTCAGCAGGTCAATCGCGCAATAGCTCCTTATATTGATGTGATGATGGGCAACGAAGAGGATTTCACAGCCTGTCTGGGTCTTGAAGTGCCCGGGCTCGATATACATCTATCCAAGCTCGATTCTTCAAATTTCAAGAAGATGATACTTGAAGCGGTTAAGCAATTTCAGAATTTTAAGACTGTTGCCACAACACTTAGAAATGCCAAAACTGCCGGCTTTAATGACTGGGGAGCAATATTGTATCTTAATGGCGAATTCTATGAAGCCACCCTGCGGGAAAATCTCGAGATTTACGACCGTGTAGGCGGCGGGGACAGTTTTGCCAGCGGTCTCATATATGGCTTAATGGAAGGCAAAGAGCCGCAACAGACAGTGGAATACGGTGCTGCTCACGGTGCGTTAGCCATGACCACGCCCGGCGATACGACCACAGCGAACCTTGCTGAGCTGGAAAAGATTATGAAAGGAGGCAGCGCAAGAGTAGATAGATGATGAGAGTCTTTGTTTTTATATATGAAGAACTACAATAGAAAAACCTTTGAGTACCTGGCTGAAAAATTATAATTGCGTTAAGGGGGTATCTCCTTAGCTCCAGTTGGCTCTATATATTGTGCATTTCAGATTTTGGCTGTCGCTCATGTTTGAGAAGCCGTCCGTAAGTCATCGGCTCCACAGATACTGCCTGCTGTAGTAGTCGATAAAAAAGCTTAC
>JBDRHL010000069.1:0-3424 GCA_043816955.1 Planctomycetota bacterium
TAAGCTTTTTTATCGACTACTACAGCAGGCAGTATCTGTGGAGCCGATGACTTACGGACGGCTTCTCAAACATGAGCGACAGCCAAAATCTGAAATGCACAATATATAGAGCCAACTGGAGCTAAGGAGATACCCCCTATGGATCAATATCATTCAATTTGCAACTCGCCTTGTGTCTTATGTTAATTGAACGGTCGGATAACTCAGCCATTCGTGCAAAGACCAGATATGGTTGGTCAGACCTGCGACCATCGCCGGTGTTCTCGACGACCATTGGTCGTCCCGGTCTTGCACACGAAGTGTTCGCACCGGCAACAAAAATTATAACTGAACATTGTGAAATAAGTCATAGCATTATGGATGTTCCAGTCTTTCGAGAAACAGTAACTTTTGCGAACCTTGCGGGCATTGCGGTTCCGATCTGTCCCATTGTGTCTTTCAACAAATGCTGTGTTAATGGTCTTACTAACCGCCGATACCTGTATCGCGGTTTCCACTTTGTCTTTGCTGCCAAAGACTGTTTGCAAATCAATCTTAACCACCCGGCCTTTTCGACGAGTTTTATGAACAGTGGCATAAGTCAAGCCTTTTGCAGGGATACGCCGAGAGCCTTTGGGGCGGCCGCGTTTGCCGGTATGTGTGTCAATGGGCGCGTTAAAACCGGCCAATAATTCTTCTCCATATATACTGATTTTCCTTCATAGTTCAAGACAATTCGTTCTATTCCAATCTTCGATTTCGGAAGGGGCGAGGCATGTATCGCTCGGACCGGCGGCGCTGCGAGAATGGGCCCCACAAAAGCTCGTCGGAGCATCGCCGCCGCAAGCCGAGCGGGACAGGCGTGTCCTTTCGGCAAGGCAGAAAAATCTGAAAATTTCCAGATTTTTTTTAGAGGAAGTCAACCATAGAGCAAGTCCTGCTCTCAGGGATGCCAACATATCAAGTGGTGCTGACTGCTTTAATTGGGGTCAGCCTCTGTTGGTAGTTCCACGGCATCCAGTCGGCAGGACATAACGCTGCGGCTTTGGCGCTCTTCTGTACCTGCGTAAGATAGTCGAATGGATTGACGTTGTTTAGTTCACAGGTGTGAATCAGACTCATAAACATATCGCCGACCCTGGCGCCATTGACAGTTTTATAGAAGTACGAGTTTTTGCGGTGAAGGATAACCTTTTTCAATGCCCGTTCACAAATATTGTTGTCCAAGGGCGCACCCGGCTGGCGCAGAAAAAGCGTTAGTTTCTCCCAGTGCCTGAGCATATAACAAATCGCTTCGCCCAAAGTGCTGTTTGGCTCCACCTTTTTCTCATCCAGCTGTTCTTTCAGCCACTTCTGTAATTCTTCCATCAAAGCTTTGCTGTGGGACTGGTGGAAGATGAGCCGTTCATCGTCAGACAGTTTCCTTTCACGGGTCAGCTCATCGTTTTTGTAGACCTGGGCAAGCTGTTCCAATACATAACGGCATTGCGATGGGAAATTCTCAATAACATCCGTGAACCTGCGTGTGCCGTGGGCAAGGCAGTTGCCCACTATAGCCTTAAAATCCTCCGATATGTTTCGAGACAAGGCATCGCATATTTGGATAGGTGGAGCTAACTGTAATGCTCTGTGTTTGAGCACGTCAGCAAGGTTTTCACCGGCATGTTTGCGGCCCGTGAAAAACAATGCCGCCTGATGTTCATCATCAACTGAGACTATCCCTGAAGTGAACACACCCTTACGTTCAGAGGTTGTCTGTTCATTGCAGTCGGCCTTGTCCGACTCATTGAGCGCCGGTAGATCGAGAATCTTCATACCCGTGTCATCGTTGTGGACAACCTTGCCGGCAGCGGCGGCCAGAATCAGGGCCTCATGGATGGGAACAAAAACCGCTGCGCAATCAGACAGGATGTCCCACTGGGTCGAGGCTGGCAGGGGAATGCCCAGATTACCCTGCAGCCTTTCAAGGCGATTGAATGGAAACCCGCTGCCGTACTTCAAAAGTGCAATCATACTCGCTGATTGGGCATTATATTTGGTTCATCCGGTTAATGCGTAGGTGGCATGGTGAAAATTTACGGTTGTTTTACTTTAAGGCTTTTGGATTTAACGCTTTAAGGCGATAGCATGTATAGATATAATATCATTGCTATCGTGGAGGATAAGGCAACGCTGGGAAGCGACCTGAGCGCCTCGATAGCGGCGTATAGCATGGGGCGGTATCCATATGATGCCGCCCATTTTCACGTATGCTATCGCCAACAATGCGATAAATCCTTTTTTTCTCACTTATCATAAAGCCGTACCATATTTTAGCAACTCACCAACTCATTTACCGGAAGAGCCTTATATTTATCATCTCCAACATCTTTGGGCGGTTTGGCGGTAAAAATCTTACCGCAGAGGTTGCAGCGGAGCTTCTGAAGTTCATAGACCGTAGCTTTTATAGGTACCTGTCCTGTTAGGCGCACTAATCGGCCAGGCTCATTAGTCTCATACACTGTGCCTTTGTCGCAGTCAGGACAGATGTCTCCCGGTTTTAGCCTCTGGTGCGGTATCCGGACCTTCTCAGCACCGGCGTATGCATCGGCACCGTTGCGACCATGACCTTTTGGTTTTTCATTATCCCTGTTTTGGTTATCGCTGTGACAGCCGGATTCGTTTTCCTGCTGTTTGTCGTTTTGCTCCAATGCCTTATCAAGAACATTTTTCAGCTTCTCCGTAGCTGCGCCAAACAGCATCCGCTTCAAACGTTCGACAGAGACGTGTTTTTTCTCCAGTTCCTGCGTCAGAAATAGCAGTGTTTTTACTACCGACTGGAGGGTTTGATACTCCTGCTCACTGAGCGGTTCTGATTTGGCATGTTCTAAGATTGCCTCCAGATCTGAAATACTGATATCGATACGTTCTATTGTAGAAGCCGCATCAGGTGAACGTTGTCGCTTGCGCTTAGGACGATTTTTACGCTTCTTACTCATAGTCTGCACTTTCCAAAAAAAATGACGTTTAACTCAGCTCTTTGAAAAACGAATTTTGTAAATCTGCCAAAGGCAAATAAATAAAAATGGCTCATCCTTCCGATTTGTCTAATAGAACATAAAGACATATTAAGGCTTCTGCAAAATAGGTTTCAGAAGCAGGGTTTTTGATGTTTTGAAATGTGATATAGATGTCTGGAAGCAGGGATGTTCGGCAAACCAAGTGGTTTTGATTGAATATCCGGCGAAATCGGCTGTTTCAGGGTGTACTTTTCCCGGCAGCTTAATAATAGCTCTTTGAAAAGTTAATCTTTCAGCACTATAAAATGTCAGCCGGCTTTGGCAAAAGTTCGATAGCACCGAATCTTGTCAGGCTGTTTGAGCAGAACACCAGCGGCAACGGCTATGGCGGTAAGTGCAAGATGAGCGATAGTCATCTGATTCTTGACAGCTACAGGTTTATAATG
>JBDRHL010000070.1:0-5235 GCA_043816955.1 Planctomycetota bacterium
TAAGCTTTTTTATCGACTACTACAGCAGGCAGTATCTGTGGAGCCGATGACTTACGGACGGCTTCTCAAACATGAGCGACAGCCAAAATCTGAAATGCACAATATATAGAGCCAACTGGAGCTAAGGAGATACCCCCTATACACAAAAACGACTTCTTTGCTCCGCACAAAAACCCGTAACATGTTGTAAATAATAAAGTTAAAAAATTGACGCAACAATTCTTGCTAACAAAAAAGCAAAAAGTCAGTCAACTTGAGTATTATAAATGTCGCTCTGCCAAAATGTCGGTGATGTTCGGTGCGAATCCAGGGGGCACCATCTCCAAGATAAATAATTTCATCAGCTTGGCGAAAACCACATTTACATGCTTCAAGCCAGACATGCCAGCCAAAAGTTTCGGAAGTTTCAAACCGACCCACATAATGACTTTTTCTTTGCTTACACCCATCTTCGAAATAAATAACAGTTACCTTGGTTTCATGCCAACCATCGGTTTCGTGCACTATTACCACGACTGTTCCCAACGAAGTCTGGGGGAGCGATATGACAACTACCATATGGCCGATGAATTCCATGATGAGATTGAATTTCTTGGTATGATTAGCTCTACGTCTTTCGTTCGAGAGCCTGAAGGCAATGGCTGTGCTGAGAGGTTTATTCGTACGCTGAAGGAGAATCTGCTTTGGGTTAAGACATTTGAGACTGTGGAAGAATTGAGGTTGGCTTTGCTTGAATTTAAGAAAACTTATAATGAGAAATGGATTATTCAAAGGCTTGGGTATCAGACGCCTTCGCAGGCCAGAAGAAATGCTTGTAATAATCCAAAAAAGGTGGCATAATTATGGCTAAATTTAGTGTCCAAAAACTCTAACGCGATACATTATTATTTAAATTCAGTCAGGAAATGATATGAGAACTTTAACTAAATCCAGATTCGCTTTGTTTTTTGGTAACAGAGGTTTTTTCCCTCCGGAGCTGATACTTCAGGCCCGAAAGCAAATGTGCTACATTTTGAAAAAGCAGGGATATGAAGTGCTTGTCATGGACGAGGCATTGACCAAATATGGTGCCATTTCGAATAAGGACGATGCGGAAAAATATGCAAATTTCCTCAAACAAAATGAAGGTAAATATGACGGGGTAATCCTTTCTCTGCCGAATTTCGGTGATGAAAGCTCGGCGGTGGAGGCTTTGAGGAAGGCTTTGGTGCCGATATTTATTCAGGCTTATCCGGACGAACTGAACAAGATGGCACCTGAATTCAGACGTGATGCCTTCTGCGGCAAATTTTCTGTAATGGATGTGTTTTACCAGTACGGGATGAAGTTCACAAGCCTTAAACCTCATGTAGTCAGTCCTGCTTCAAAAGATTTTCAGCTCAATATTGAACATTTTGATAGGGTCTGCAGAGTTGTAAACGGTTTTAAGGATATGGTCGTTGGTGCAGTTGGTTCGAGAACGACGGCTTTTAAGACGGTTCGAATTGATGAGCTTGCACTGCAGCAGAACGGCATAACTATGGAGGTGATAGACCTGACGGAAGTTTTTGCCCGGATGGAGTCTTTTTCAACAACATCGTCTGAATATAAAGATAAGGCTAAACGTCTTAAGGATTACACAACGTGGAATGGTGTGCCTGATGAGTCTTTTGACAAGATCGTTCGGCTGGCCGTTGTACTGGATAAGCTGTTTGACGAATGGAACCTTGACGCTATGGGTTTTCGCTGCTGGATAGAGCTGCAAAGGCAATTGAATATCTCTGCCTGTGTGGTGCTTAGTGAGATGAATGACCGTAAAATTCCCGTGGCTTGTGAGGTGGATATAGGCAATGCAGTCAGTCAGTATGCCCTTTACCGTGCAAGCAGAGAACCGACGGCATGCCTGGATTGGAACAATAATTATGGTGATGAGCCTGACCAGTGTATTCTCTTCCATTGTGGTTCGACCGCTCAATCGCTTATGAAAGGCAAAGGCAAGGTGTCCGACCATTCCATGCTTCAGTATGATCTGCAGGTAGGGCCAAACTGCTCTTTTGGCTGTAACGAGGGCAGGATAGCTGCATTCCCTTTCACGTTCAGTTCAATGACAACTCGCAACGGGCAACTTGAGTTTTATCTTGGCCAAGGGGAATTTACCGAAGATCCAATACCGGAAGAATTTTTTGGTTGCGGCGGTGTTGCAAAAATTGATAACCTGCAGGATGTTTTGCTTTTTATTGGTAAAAACGGTCATCGTCATCATGTCAGCATTACGCCTGGAAGCAGACTGGTAGAGCCTATAAAAGAAGCTTTGGAATATTATCTTGGATATAATGTTGCAATTCCGCAGCGGATGGAGATAACAAATGCCATTAGTAAACAAAGCTGAAGAAGGCAGAAGTATTATCACAGAATACAGCAAAGACAAAGTTTCTATGCCGTGCTTTTGTGCAGAAAACACTTTTACTGTGGAGGGCATTTTAAATGGTGCTTCCAAGGTTGAAGCAGAGAAGGGTAAGACGATTACTGTTTATATTGCGGCTATGGGCAATTATTACGGCAGGCAGCAACTGAAAAATTATACTTCGCTTGATAATACGTGGGAGGGGTTCCTTGCATTTAAAAGAGACATTGAAAGATTATGCAGGAAAGACGGCCCTTTCCAGAATGTTCAAGTCATCCCTAGTCTCGATCACGGCCAGCCTGAGCTTGATGATGAACTTTTTGAGAAGGGCAGAGATTTTTGGGGTTGTGTAGTACTACAACGCCATTTTAGCTCAAGATTTTCAGGCGGCTGACCGATAACTTCTTTCAGAACCCATTATTCTGAAAGGAGATACGGTATGGACGCCAAACAAATTAAACAATTGAAACCTATGTTGAATAAGTACCTGCGACAATTTGATGATTGCTTCGGTAGAATCGAGCCTACTGAAAGGCTCAAAGCTTATGTCACTGGCCAGCTTTCCGATCTGCAGCGAAAGAGTATTGAGCCGATGGCTGATGCCGCTGGTTTGCCTCCACGAAATCTGCAGCAGTTTCTTTCTCTGCACAAATGGGATGAGATGCATATGCTCGATACGCTCCAGCAAATCGTTGCAAGCGAACACCAGCATCCCTGTTCCATTGGGATATTCGATGAAACAGGTCACGGTAAAAAAGGTGATAAGACCCCTGGTGTTCAACGCCAGTGGTGCGGCAATACCGGCAAGAAGGATAACTGTGTCGTTACAGTACATTTGAATTACACCGCTGGAGATTTCCACTGTCTTTTGGATGGTGAATTGTTCCTGCCCGAAAGTTGGGCTGATGATCCGTTGCGTTGTAAAGAAGCAGGAATACCGGAACAAATGATACATCGTCCAAAGTGGCAGATTGCTCTTGAGTTGTGGGAACATGCAGTTGCCAATGGTATTCGTTTTGAGTGGGTCGGCGCTGATGAAGGATATGGTAAAGTCCCGGAATTTCTTTTTAAGCTGGATGATCGAGGTCAAAGATATGTAGTAGAAGTACCTGTCATTTTTACCGGCTGGCTGGTAAAACCTGAACTTTTGCACAAAGAGCACCACTATAACAGAATGGGCCGAAAACGCCATTTCCCACGTCTTAAAGCCAAAAGTCCTTTTGCCAGCAGTGTCAAACAACTGCTGCTTCACTCTCCGGTATTGCGGAAGATTGCGTGGGAAAAATTTCACATCAAGGATACAACTAAAGGCCCGATGGTCTGGGAAGCCAAAGCTGTCAGGTTCTACCTTAAGCGTGATGGCTTGCCGACTCGGGCACATTGGTTGATTATCGCTCGCAATGTTGAACACCCCGAAGAGGTCAAATACTTTGTCTCGAATGCACCTGATGGTACTCCTCTGGAAGTGTTGCTTCATGTGGGCTTTTCCCGCTGGCATGTGGAGAGATGTTTTGAGGATGAAAAAAGCGAACTTGGGCTGAGTCATTTCGAGGTTCGTAACTATAAATCTCTCCGCCGTCATCTGATAATCACTGCTGTGAGCCATTTGTTTTTGGCCAAGGTACATCAGAAGTGGCGGGGGGAAAAAACCAGTTCTGACGGTTTGCCAGATTCGTACAGCATCTTCGGCCCTGGTTCGGTCTTTATGGCTGACAGGCCGAGTGCAGGAAAAATTCATGGAACGAACAGCGGAAATTATTACGTTAATGCAACAGCGGATAGCCCGTTCTCGCCGTTGCCACGTGAGAGAAAAAAGGCGGCGATTGCGTGAGATGGGAATCGATTTTAAAGCTATACGCTCTTGCATTTTGAAAACCTAAATGGCGTTGTAGTACTAAGAATATTAGTTAATGTTAGTCCCGTAGAGCCTGAATCATAAGTGGATGTACACACTTGCTCATCGTTGTCAAAAGTATACTTATACAATGGCTCAGCAAGAACAGGGTAGGTTAAAATACATACATAAAATCCAATCAACAATATTGCGCTTCTAACTTTCATTTCCGATCTCCTTCCTATTTGAATAGGAGTAGCTGTTCACGGGTATTTTTATAATATTGGGCAACGCACCCAACATCAGATACCCAGTTCTTAAGTTTTCGATTCACTTCATAATACACATAATTTCATACAAACCGACGGCCTACTATGGCTGATTTGCATTCCTACCATTTTCTATACCTTTTCCACACACGTAGGTCCTTGCGCATAATATTGTGCGCAAAATAGGCAGAGAAACAGTATAGAATGTATTTTGAGTTTCCGCTACACCGGGGCAGGCATGAATAGATGATAACACCACCAGGGAGAATTACATTATGTAGGAGCAAAGGTTCAACAAACTTTTATTAACACCTGACATCCTGTCAGTCTCCCAGAGAGTGGCACCATAGCAGCCCATTTGTTTTATCAGTCCATTGGAATCACCTCCTTTCTACAGTCATCTCAAGCTTTTGCCTTATCAGACAAAAACGCTGACATAAGCAAACGCGATTATCAATTTTTTTGTTCTGTTTTGTATTCAGTAGATGTCTTTGCTATCGGTGCAAACGCATCCAGATTGGACCGGCCACCTGTACCAGCCCTGGTCATAATGCGTTTGGTTTTATATACCACCGACCAGATTAAAGACTTATTTTTACTTTATTTGAAAAGTATAAAAAAACTTTAATTTTATCATAATATATATTTCATGAACAACTACTACACTCACGCGATTACCCGTTTCTTAAAGGTTCAAAGAGTATTTCCCCGAATCTTGGCTGCTTTAATCGAGCGAATTGCTGTAAGCC
>JBDRHL010000071.1:0-2733 GCA_043816955.1 Planctomycetota bacterium
TAAGCTTTTTTATCGACTACTACAGCAGGCAGTATCTGTGGAGCCGATGACTTACGGACGGCTTCTCAAACATGAGCGACAGCCAAAATCTGAAATGCACAATATATAGAGCCAACTGGAGCTAAGGAGATACCCCCTATAATGATTTTGCAAGTTGCGAATTGCCTTTGTTTAAGACATACGGTTTTTTAAGAATTTAGGAGTTTAAAATTATGTCCGGAGACAAATTGGAATCAGCTAAGATTGACAATGATATTTTTGCAATGGCGGGATTCTGGGAGCCAAGATCGTTCCAGCCGCGATATAAAGGGATGTGGCAGGATAATTATCCCTATTCTGAGGAGATGGCCGGGAAGCTTTCCGCAGTCGGGATCAGCGTGGTAGTCTGGCACTACTATAAGGGCCTTGGTATAAAGACAGAGCAAAAAGAGATGCGTAATACCGCTGTTTTTTTTAAGCATCTTGAAAAATTTGGTATCACTAGGGGTGTTTATATAAACGGAGGCAGTGTTTTCGCGGATACATTCATAGCCGAAAATCCTGATTTTGCGGACAAGATCGCGATAGACCAGTTCGGGCTGAAGCACCAGTATAGTGAGTTTTATCGCTGTTTTTACCGCTGGCGACCCTGCAACAGCAATCCGGAATTTGGCGCGTATTTCGGCATGGCCTCAGTAAAGGCAATTAAAGATGGCGCCGAATTTATATTGTTTGATAACAGCGCCCAGATGCCGTGTTACTGTGATAGATGCACAAAGGATTTTCCTGGGTATCTGCACCAGAAGTATCCTGACAAACCGGCAAAAGGCACGATTACCTATGAAGAGATGCTGGGACATGATTTTAAGGGGACCGCACAGCTTCCCCGTGGAACAGCACGTATGCCGATAGATAATATGCCGGCAGCACCGCATAGGGGCGGGATGTATGACTGGGTACGATTCAGACAAAATCAGTATGAAAAATCGCTGGCAACGGCATGTGATATGATAAGAAAGGCTTCCCCGAAGGCGCGAATTGCGTGGAATCTGTCGATGGATGACGGCGAATTTTCTTCACTTGTGTGGGGTGTTGATGTTGAATCTTCATGGCGGGCCGGTACGAATTATTTCTTCAGTGAGGATACTAATTTTGCCGGTATTGAAGACCGGCGCTTGATTACGCATATTCGCACGTACAAATACGGCAGGGCGTTGAATAACAGGGTTATCGTTCATAATCTGCCGCCTGGAAATGATGATGTGAAATTTTTGAACTATGCAGAAGCAGCGGCTTTTAATGACGGCTGTCTTGGAAGGGTTATGTGGGCGACGGACCCGGACGATGGCAGACTGGATTTGATTAAAAAATCGCTCAAATTTTTTCGGGCTAACAAGGATGTTTACATAGGAAGCAAATGCAAAAGCAGGCTTGCGCTTTATAGATGCAGCGAGAGTGAAGTTGCAAACTGGGCAGATGCGGTTCTTTCAAGACTGGCTGTGGAAGAAGTGCTGATTAAAAACAGCATTCAGTATGATTATGTTTTGAGCTGTAATTTTGATCTGGCCAATTACGACGTTTTGATCTGCGCAAACACCATCACAGTATCAGACGAAATAATAGGAAAAATCGCGGAGTTCGTGAAAAAGGGCGGAAAGGTTGTCTGCACGGAGCTGTCTTTTTCAATGGATGTATTTGGCTACAAGAGGAATTTCAGCAGCGATATGGGCCTGAAAGGCGAGCGCGACAGCAGCGTTGGTCGAAAAACAGGGCAGAGCGATGTAAGTGAGATTCTCGAATATTTAGGCCTGGATAAAAAGTACGCGGATCATATTTTTTTCCTGAAAAAACTTGATTATTCAAAGACATATGCCTGGGATCCACGAAGTGCCCAGCTTCCTCATATCGGCAAGGAATATTTTGCTGAGCCCCATAATGCAGGTGAACTGCTGAACCTTGTAACAGAAGCCCTTGGTGGATGTGATGTTGAGATTGAAGGGCCTGAGAATGTGACAGCAGGTTACTTTGATTGCGCCGATGGTGGTAAAGTAGTACATGTCTTTGATTATAAAGCAGGCAGGGAGATCAACGGCATAAAGCTGAGATTCAAACTTGACAGCCGACAACCAAACGCAGCGAAATTTGTGACGCTTGATTCGCAAAGTGATGTTGCACTTCAATACGAGGGAAATTTTGCAAGTTGTATCTTGCCGATGTTCAAGACTTATGGTTTTGTAAAGTTTTAACGAATATGGCAAAGGAAAGACTATTTTGTTCTCAGGATTGGTTGCCCAGGCGGCATGGAAGGATTCTTATCCACTGCTTCAGAAACTGCTCACCAACGCCGTAAAGAAACTTCTGCCTGAACCTGTTGTAACGACGGATTTACCAAAAAATTCGGATGTCCATATCAGGGTCGATGGGAGTGAATTGATTGTGCATGTGGTGCATTGTTCGCCGTCAAGGCCTGGCGGGCTGAGCGAAGCGGGGGTTAATGTTGTGGATTATGACGAGGTCGCGCCGTTATTTGATAGAAAAATATCTATTTGTTGGCAAGGCAAATGCATGAAGGCAACTGATGTTCTGGTTGACAAAGAAAGAAAAGGTATATAAAATAAAGGGGGTATCTCCTTGACTCCAGTACATACAATCGGTAGTATTTGCGATCATGGAAGATTACCCGCGAACATTGATGGAATTGGAAAAGCGGTTTTCATCGGAAGAGGCCTGTCGGGAATATTTGGAAGTTCTTCG
>JBDRHL010000072.1:0-3066 GCA_043816955.1 Planctomycetota bacterium
ATGATTTTATATCAATAGCATCAAAACCGGCCTCAAAAGCAAGTTTGGCCGCATCAACATAAGCTTGTTGCAATCTGTCAAGATATTCATCCGTAACAATCGAACTATCATCAGCAATTTTGCTTTTACAGCTTGAGTCAGACTCAAGTTGAGGTGTTAAGACATCACGATACGGGTCTGGTGGACATATCATTGGCTCAGGTGAACCTTTAGGGTTGCTGTATCTGCCTGAATGGGTTAGCCCGGGCAAGCAGTGTAACGGTTCGTACCCTACAAGATTTCTTCAGAAAGAAGTATCTTCTTTATTTGACCTCGAACATGTTCTTGATATAGGCCGCACAGTCTGTCAACCGGAGAATGAGTGAATGAACTCTCCGGACTTTAATTCGGAGAGTTCATTCACTTGTCTTTTGCTTCAAACTCGGCGTCGATTACATCGTCGCCTTTTTTGCGTGTGTCTCTTTCCTTTGGGCCTGCGCCCTGTGTGTCCTGGTCGCTCGGCGGAGCCTGCTGGGCTTGTTTCCTGGCTGCTTCATAGAGTACTTTGCCGAGCTCCTGGCTGGCATTGCCGAGGTTCTCGATAGCCTTCTTGATGGCTGCTGCCTTTTCGCCTTTCACTACATTCTTGAGGTTGTTAATGGCAGCTTCGATGTTTCCTCGCGTTTGGGCGTTTACCTTGTCTCCGTGCTGCTTGAGGGTTTTCTCGGTTGAGTATATCAATTGATCAGCCTGGTTTTTCAGGTCGACTACTTCTCTTTTCTTCCTGTCTTCCTCGGCATGGGTTTGTGCATCGCCTTTCATCTTTTCAATTTCTTCTTCGCTGATGCCGGAGCTGGACTTTATCTGTATCGACTGCTCTTTTCCTGTAGCTCCATCTTTGGCCGAAACATTTAGAATCCCGTTGGCGTCGATATCGAATGCGACTTCAATTTGTGGTATACCCCGTGGAGCAGACGGAATATCGGTAAGCTGAAAACGTCCCAAAGTTCGGTTGTCCTTGGCGAAGTCTCTCTCGCCCTGAAGGACATGTATATCAACGGTTGTCTGATTATCCGCTGCTGTGGAGAATATCTCCTTTTTACTCGTTGGGATGGTTGTATTGCGTTCGATGAGTTTTGTCATTACGCCGCCGAGTGTTTCGATTCCAAGTGACAGGGGAGTCACGTCAAGCAGGAGGATGTCCTTTACTCCGGCGTCACCCGCCAGAACAGCGCCCTGGATCGCTGCACCAAGAGCAACTACCTCATCCGGATTGATACTTTTGTTGGGCTCTTTGCCGAAGATTTCCTTGGCGATCTTCTGCACATGTGGTATTCTTGTTGAGCCGCCCACCAAAAGAACCTCTTCAACGCCGGAACCCGAAAGCTTGGCATCCTGGAGAGCCTGCAGGCATGGCTTGCGAAGTCTTTCGAATATGAGTTCGCAAAGTGATTCGAATTTGCTTCTGCTCACGGTCATCTGCAGATGTTTGGGGCCTGAGGCATCAGCCGTAATGAACGGCAGGTTTATTGTTGCTTCAAGCTGCGTACTTAATTCACATTTTGCCTTTTCAGCAGCTTCTTTTAGCCTCTGGTGAGCCATCGGATCTTTGCGAAGGTCGATGCCTTCAGTCTTTTTAAATTCATTCGCGAGGTAGATGATGAGGGCTTCGTCCAAGTCGTCCCCTCCAAGATGTCCGTCACCATTCGTGCTTAATACCTCGACTACGCTGTTTTTCTCCTCAAACCCACCGATGTCCAGGATGGATATGTCAAAGGTTCCGCCCCCAAAATCAAACACAGCCACTTTCGCATCTTTTTTCTTTTCGACGCCATATGCCAGTGCAGCAGCAGTGGGTTCGTTTATTATTCGCGCGACCTTGAGACCTGCAATTGCGCCTGCATCCTTTGTTGCTTGTCTTTGTGAATCATTGAAGTAGGCAGGGACTGTAATGACAGCCTGCTCGATAGGCTGACCAAGGTAGTCTTCAGCGGTTTTTTTGAGGTCCTGCAGTACTATTGCGGATATTTGGGGTGGTGTATATTCTTCACCTCGGACCTTTACCTTGACGAGCTCTTCCGAACCGCCAGTGATCTTGTAGGGCACCATCTTCTCTTCAGATGCAACTTCGTTGTGGCGCCTGCCCATGAAACGCTTTATTGAGAATACGGTGTTTTCAGGGTTGGTGACCTGTTGATGCCGCGCGATCTGACCTACAAGTCTCTCACTCTTATCGGTGAAACCAACGACAGAGGGGGTCAGTCTGGATCCAGAGGAGTTTATCAGCACTTTTGGCTGAGATCCTTCCATTACTGCGACAACCGAATTTGTGGTGCCCAAGTCGATTCCAATAATTTTAGCCATGATTTATCTTCCCTTATTATCTGAAATTCACCATTTTTATGTTATCTCTGTACTTCAAGGCAATCGTATTATATAAGCAGCAAAGAGCATGCCAGCAGAAAGAAGAAGGCGTAACTATTGAATCTTAAGACAATTAGGATTTTTTAGTATCTGAACTGATATGCCATTTTGGCAGACCAGTAGCGTTACGAACCGGCCCAGAGCTGTTGGAGTCTCTTTCTGTTAAATTACCGAGCGCTTTGGTACCAGGCTGTGGTTAGATAACGCATATGCAAGAACCTTTGGAGATGCTGAACAGAAGGCATTAACCACACTGCCGGATTTTGGTAAATTTGTCTTGTCCATCTGTTTGGACAGTAACCGCAAAAACAAGAGATATTCATAGACAATGATAGACAGCAAAATCACTATAATGGCTTTAAAGTGCCATTTAGAGTGGATAAAATAGCACCCCCAAGGGGACTCGAACCCCTGTTACCGGGATGAGAACCCGGCGTCCTAGGCCGCTAGACGATGGGGGCACAGGGCACTGTTTTTATGCAATATAGCGGCGGGTGGATTCGAACCACCGACCCTGGGCTTATGAATCCCATGCTCTAACCAACTGAGCTACGCCGCCTAATATACTTAAAAACAACAAGTTGCGTCAAAAACCAAACTTTTATTATTTTCTCAACTACAACCTTGACTACAACCAAGCCACTGTTTATAATATCAGAGCGC